>DORQ01000022.1:20662-21435 GCA_003514205.1 Acidimicrobiaceae bacterium | reverse complement strand
ATGGCATCGGGTCGGCAATGGGCCGATCTGAACGGCGTTGGAACAGCCGACGGACGAAGCCTTCTGTGGGCTCGAGCGAGTGAAATTCCAGTCTCAACTACCTTGCTCAGCATCCTCGGTGACTATGTTCCATACGGCATTTCCCAAGCGCTGGGGCTGGGAAACATCATGGCGAACAGCCTGGACAACACGCTACGGGTGCTATCGCTCGCCCCGTCCGAATGGGTGCTCATCGACATCGGAATCGCTGGAATTGGTTCTGGGTTTGGCCACGGTGAGGTGCGGATCTGGGCGGAGGACTCCACGTTGCTTGCAATTGCGAGCCAATCCTCCATCATTCGTGAACACCGGGGCTAGCTCATGGAGCCGGGTGGAGATGTTGAGCTTCGGGGAGGGCTGAAGGTTCCTGCTTCAGACTTGGTGTGGCGCACATCCAAGTCAGGTGGTCCTGGAGGTCAACACGCGAACACCTCTAACACTCGAGTGGAGTTGGTGTTCGAAGTTGCCAAGTCCTCACTGCCGGAATGGGCTCAGGCTCGGATTCTGGCGCGGTGTACTGACCCGGTGAAGGTCATCGCCGCTGACGAACGCTCCTTGTGGCAGAACCGCCGTTTGGCAATGGTGCGCCTGCAAACCAAGCTTGATGCCGCCCTTGCTCCAACGATCCGCCGAGTGCCGACCAGGCCGTCGAGGGGATCAGTGCAGCGACGGCTCGACGCAAAGCAGGCCAACGCTGAGCGTAAAGCTCAACGTAGGCGGCCCCTCCCTGAGCA
>DORQ01000022.1:14440-20484 GCA_003514205.1 Acidimicrobiaceae bacterium | reverse complement strand
GCGAGCTGCGCCTCAAGAACTCCGTTGTCGGCCACGCTGGCGCCAGGAACGTTGGGAGGTGTGATGCCGAAATCGGCGAGGAGGACGGGAGCGGAGGCGGTGATATCAAGCGTTTCGCCGTTCCACCGCGCGCTGATGGCCACCGTGACGGCTTTGGTCACCCCATGGAGGGTGAGATCTGCTTCCGTGCTGGTGGTGAACTCAGTGCCCACCGCGGGAATCGCCTTCAGCGTGAGGGGTGAGGTGAGTTCCAAGGTGGCGGTGGGGAAGTCGTTGGACTGAAACCCCTCGGTCTTCATTCTGCCGTCACGGATTGCCTGTCCTGAGTCCAGCGTGGTCATGTCCACTTCGAAGGAGGCTTTCGAAATGGTATCGCCCTTGATGTCCAAGCTCCCGGAAACGTTTCCTGTGCGTCCGGTCACCTCAGTGTCGCCGCCGGCGAGCGTCTTGGTGATGCGGTAACCGCCGAACACGTTCGGGTCAGTGATGACAGTCCAGGTGCCGTCAGGGGAATCAGCTGAGGGTGTTTCGGAAGCAGCGCCGTCGGAGCCATCGCTTGCTTCATCGCCTGCCGTTGTCTTGGGGGTCGAAACCAGCGGCGCGTCTCCCAGGGAGGCCGCTTCCTTCGTGTCCTCCTTGAAGAGGAAGAAGTAGGCGCCAACTCCGAGGAGGGCGAGAACGACAACGACAGCTGGGAGGATCCGTTTCATGAGTGCGGAGATTACTGCCAGCCTCACTCGGGGAGGCGTCACCGGTGTGATTTCTCTCCTGTTGATGAGCAACCTCGATAGTGTTCACGGATGCAGCGATTTGGAATGACCATCCCCTTCGACCACGTCCCACTTCCCGACCAACGCGAGTGGATTCAGGAACTTGAATCTCTCGGTTACACCGACGTGTGGTCCTCGGAGGCGAATGCCTATGACGCGTTCACTCCGCTGGCGCTGGCCTCGGTGTGGGCCCCGACGCTTCGCCTTGGCACAGCAATCGTGCCGGCATACACGAGAGGTCCGGCGTGCCTCACACAACAAGTCGCGTCGATGGCCGCTGCTGCGCCGGGTCGATTCGTTTTCGGGATCGGCACCTCCTCTGACGTGATTGTCGAGAAATGGAACGGGCTTGAGTTCGATGAGCCCTACCGGCGGACCCGCGATACGGTCCGATTTCTGCGTTCTGCGCTGACTGGGGAGAAGACCTCCGGGGAGTTTGAAGGGTTCTCAAGTAACGGCTTTCGCCTGGGAGTACCCGTTCCGGGAGGATCGGTGCCGATCCTGGTGGCGGCACTGCGTGAAGGAATGCTGCGACTAGCCGGTCGTGAAGCTGACGGGGCAATTGTGAACTGGCTGTCTGCTGAAGACGTCGCCCGGGTCGCTCCGATTGTCAAGGCCTTCGGTCCTGACAAAGAGGTAGTCGCTCGGATCTTCGTTGCGCCCACTCAGGATCGCGACACGGTCATGAATTTCGGGAAGCTGGCAATCGCCGCCTATCTCAACGTGCCGGTCTACGCAGCGTTCCATGAGTGGATGGGACGCGGCGAGGTGCTCGCCGATATGTGGGCGCACTGGAAGGCGGGAGATCGGGCTGCGGCATTGGCCGCAATCCCAGACTCGGTGGTCGACGAACTCATCGTGTGGGGTCCACCTGAAAAGTGTCGCGAACAGATTCAACGCTATGTCGATAACGGGGTGACAACCCCAGCGCTGGCACTGCTGCCCTTCGGATATGACCAGCGCCAAGCGATTCGAGACCTAGCGCCTCGCTGACGGATTGTTCTGCAATTCCGCCACAACCACCTGCTTTCGGTGAGGTCTCGATCTGGGAGTCTCAGAGAGGGGCAGCGGCTCGGAGAGTGGCGTCGATCACTGCACTTCGATCTTGCCCCCACGGAAGCGCCATGATGATCGCGTGGTCAACTCCAGCTGCCTCATAGGCGGCAACAGCGGCCGACACATGGTCGGAATCGCCGACCACGTCGATCTCCATGATCATTCGATCTGAAACTGCTGCGAGCGCTCCTTCGCGATTCCGTTCGGAATGAGCGGAGCGGATAGCAGCGACTTCGTCGGCGTAACCGGCTCGGGAAAACGCCTTTGCATACGAGTCAACGACTGCGTATGAGAACAGGTCCTTGCGCGCTGAGTCGCGCGCCACCTCAAGGCTGGTAACGCTGACATGCACATATGCGTAGATCTCACATGAACCGACGGGCCGACCAGCTGCGCGCTCACCCTCGCGGACTTGCTCAACACACCACGGCACCGCAGTAGCTGGAAGGTAATTCAATAGGACTCCGTCAGCGAGTTCCCCTGCGGAATGCAGCATCTTCCGGTTGAGGGCTCCGAGGATGACTTTGGGTCGACGTTCGTTGCGGACCCCAAGACGGACCTTCTTGCAGTGGTAGAAGTCGCCGTCGAAGGTTACGGACTCGCCAGTCAGCAGTTCATTCAGAAGCTTGAGGTACTCCCGCGTTTGAGCGAGCGGCCTGGCGCTGTAGCTGGCTCCGTGCCAGTTGCCAACCACCACGGGGCTCGAGATGCCAACCCCAAGAAGGATGTCACGATCTGGGTGGTGTCTCTGCAAGGTCGCGGCGCCCATTGCGGCCAAGAGTGGGGTTCGAAGCTGCAGTGCGAGGACACCAGTGCCGAGATCCAGACTTGGTTCGGCGGCGCCAATGGCGGCTAGTGACGAAAATGCTTCAGTCGAGGTTGTCTCCGCTACCCAGATCGAATGGAAGCCGATCGAGGAGGCAAGTCCCGCTGTGTGAGAGTTCACAGCTTCGGAAAGCCCCATAAGGCTGGCGAGAGTAACTCCGCGAGTAGATTGGCTCATGTACCCACCCTAACTGGGCCAAATTCCCCCTCGACAGCTCTAGACCCAGGCCTAAGCTGCAAGGGACCGGATACGTCGCAAGAATCGAACCACTCGGAGGAGCTATGACAGAGACCAAGAATCAAGGGTCCATTGCTGAAGCAGTCACGCTGATCGATCGCGGCTTGGGTGATATTTCTGAACGCTCACTGGTCAGCACAGCCGAGGTGGCCGACCTTCTGTTGGACCTTCGCTCCATGCTCACCCGTGAGGCAGTGGGGCAACAGAGTCCTGCGAGCGCGAACTAACACGCTCGCTGAGCTGGACGGTTCAGCTCTTGGATCCGGCCTTTAGGAGGTCGCGGTAGCCTGCCTTGAGTGATGAAATGAGCATTGCTGGGTCTTCGATAGCGGCGGTGTCTATGACGACGCCCATGTTGAAACTGCCCCGGTAGCTCATAGTTGTCAGATTGAACGCGGTGGCCGCCAGGGGTCCGAGGGGATAATTCGCTTCCATCAGCGCTCCTGCTATGAACGTGTCCATGGGAGCAGCTCGGAGATTCGACGTCACGAAATCAATCGTTCCGGCAAATCGATAGCCAGTTCGTGCGACCACTGAGGTTGGGAGCAGGTTGATGATCCCCGCAAATGCGCCCACAGCGTCTACTGCCCCCGCGCGTTTGGTGCGCTGAAGTCGGGAATGCACCTCGGTGAACCGGTCTCGAGGCGACATGGGACCTGTTGGCATCAGCGATTGACTTGGGGAAAACACGTTGCCGCCAATCGCCTTATCTGAGCGGTGACTAATCGGCATGGCCATCCTCAGTTCGGCGACCGGATTGCCCATCCTCTCGTGATATGCACCCGCGCCGGCTGCCGCACCGGCGACAAAGAAGTCGTTGAGTGTTCCGCCCAGCCGTGTCGCTGCGGCCTTGGCGGTCGCCAGGTTCACATCGAAACAATCGAAGGTGCGCGAGAGGCTTCGGTCGACCCAGAGGGGAGACATTGGGTGATCGCCAACGTTGAGTTGATTGGCGGTCTGCATGCCAAGCTCCACCGCCGAGGCTATGGAGCGTGGAATTTCCGTTGGGCGCACAATTGACTGGGCAGTGCTGGTGACGGTTCTTCGAGCGACGCCGATCTGTCGGCGAGTGAGGTGGACAGCAGCGTCGCCCAATGAGGAGACGAGTGTTGATGCCAGTGAGGACTCCGCTCGTGGTGCATTCTCGATCTCGATGGGCTCCCGTTGGGGCGCATCGCGAGAGAAGTCGATGAACTCAAGGGAGAGTCGAAGTCCACCTTCGCCATCAGTGATGGTGTGGTGGAGTCGTTGGACCATGGCTGACTTCCCGCCCCGAAGGCCATCGATCACTGCGAATTCCCACAATGGTCGAGTTCGATCGAAGGGCGTCATGAACAGCGAGGTGACGAGTTCGTGAAGCTCGGAGCGACTGCCAGTTCGCAGCGAGACACGCTTCAAGTGGAAGTTGATATCGAAATTTGGATCTAGTTCCCAAGTCGGAGGAGCTAGCCGACCAAAAACGGGCGAGACTCGTTGTCGCAGCCGGGGAAACACGACTGAGGCGCGTTCAAGAGTCGCTCGGAATCTGTCAACGTCGACCGGTCGATCCAAGATCGAGAGATTTGCGACTGTGCTTGAGAGGCGGGGGTCCTTCTCCAGGTTCCACATCAAGGCCTCAAGGTCGGTCATGTGGCGCACAGAAGTGGAGGAGGGTTCGCTCATTGGTTCAGCGTACTCACGTGATTGTGAATGACGCGCAGCGCGAGGCGGCCAAGTGCCCAGCCAACAATGAATCCGCCGAGCACGTCACTTGGATGATGGATTCGAACGTGTACGCGACTCCAGCCGACTAGCCCACCGGCGAGATACCACGGCCACGCCTTGACTGTTCGATCCGCGACGAGCATCGCAGCGAACGCCCCGGCGGAAGCGTGTCCGCTCGGGAAGCTCGATGTGCGGGGCTTGCGAAGTTGAAGTGGTCGAGGCTCCTCTGGTTCTGGGCGGACTCGTCGGAACAACATCTTCACTGGTCCGTTGACAACCGCTGCCTCAATTCCCAACGCGCTGGAGAGTGCGACGGCCGCCACGAACGTGTCTTGGTTCAGGATGACTCGGGAGCAGCCAATGACATGCCAGATGATTCCGTGATCGCCGACCTTGGAGAGGCTGTAGAAGAGACGATCTGCGATCCGATTGCCTCGTAAAACCTCAGCGACAGAATCAACCTGCTCGTCAAACCTCGCGACCAACGGATGATCGATGAGGAACCCGAGGGGGCCAACGGAGGGCGGTGGCGTTGCGGCGTCGGTATGGGCAGCAGGTACAAGCGATTGCGTCATGCCAGCAGCTGGCCGTTCAAGGTGACGGCGGTGTTTGTTGTGATGGCGGCGCTCACATCAGGTTTGGCGCGCAGATCGACCCGAGCGAGGCTTGGATCCCCGCCAAAACTCGGACAGAACTCTTTGAAACTGCACCAGCTGCACGCGTGCGATGGGTTCGGTCGAAAGTCGTCTGCGACACACGCGCGTTCGACAGCTGCCCAAATCGCCTTCACCTTCTTGTTCAAACCAGCAATCGACTGTTCCGTTGGTGTGGCAACGATGGTCTGAGGGTTTGCGCCGAGATACATGAGTCGAACCTCGGCGGGTCGCTTCCCAAAGTTCTGTTCGCACAGAAATGCATAGAAATGAACTCCACCGAGCCGTGACATCTCTTGGCGCTCGCTCGGCACCCGGCCTGTCTTGTAGTCGGTAACGATGAGCTCGCCCTCGGCGTTGAGGTCGAGGCGGTCGATGATTCCTCGTAGGAGTAGCCCGTCGACCTTGGCCGACAGCATGATCTCAACCCCAACCGGCTCCAAGGTTGTCGGGTCCTCTTGGGTGTAATACCGATCCAGCATCGTTGAGGCATCGGAGCGAAAGGCGCTGAGCGCCTCCGACTCGGCATGGAGTCCAAGAAACTCGAACTCCGGCGTCTGAACGTATTCCTCAAGAGCTCGATCAAGACAGGCGGCAGCGTCGGCCCTCGTGCGTTCATTCTGTTTTGAAATGAAGAGCAACTCGAGGGCTTTGTGAACCACTGATCCCTTGATCGTTGCAAGCTTCGGGTCCTCAGGCAATCGATCGATAGCCGAAAAGCGAAAAGCGAGAGCGCAGTCCTTGAAGGTTGAAACCTTGGAAGGCGAAAGACTTGTTGGCAACGGAAGGCTCATGCTC
>DORQ01000022.1:3969-14296 GCA_003514205.1 Acidimicrobiaceae bacterium | reverse complement strand
GCCAAGGCGAGACTGCCAGCGCGGCCAGGGCGAGACTGCGAGCTGCACGAGAGGAGCGAGACTGTGTGAGCGTCCGCAATCGCACCGCTGTGTCATCCAAATGCTGGAATTCCCGTGAGTGCGTTGCCCACAATGAGGGTGTGGATCTCGTTGGTGCCCTCATAGGTGTAGACCGATTCGAGGTTGACCATGTGGCGAACCACTGGGTACTCGAGGGTGATGCCGTTAGCCCCAAGAATCGCCCGGGCCTCCCGCGCAACGCGCAGTGCCATGGCGACGTTGTTGAGCTTGCCGATTGAGACCTGCGGTGTTGCGAGGGTTCCAGCGTCCTTCATGCGCCCGAGGTGCATGGAGAGCAGTGTTCCCGTGTGAACTGCGATTGCCATCTCGGTGAGCTTCTTTTGGGTCAACTGAAAGGAGGCAATCGGCTTTCCGAACTGAACGCGTTCCAGGCTGTAGCTCAGCGCCGACTCGTAGCAGGCACGAGCCGCCCCGCATGCGCCGAACAGAATCCCGAAGCGGGCCTCGTTGAGACACGACAGCGGTCCGCGCATCCCGGTGACGTTGGGAAGCACCGCTCCAGCCGGTAGGTGCACCTCCTGCAGAACCAGCTCGGAGGTGATGGAGGCGCGGAGCGAGACCTTCTTGTGAATGACTGGCGCGGAGAAACCGGGAGTGTCTGTTGGAACAACGAACCCTCGAACGGCCCCGTTATCTGGACCTTCAGGGTCAGTCACTGCCCACACCACTGCAACATCGGCTATCGAGCCGTTCGTGATCCACATCTTGGTGCCGTTGAGGACCCAGTCACCATTGGGGAGCTGGCGCGCTGTGGTTCGCATGGAAGAAGGATCGCTCCCCGAATCGGGTTCGGTCAGTCCGAAACATCCGATGGCTGTGCCGGCAGCCATTCGTGGAAGCCACTCTTGCTTCTGTTCCTCAGACCCGAAGGCCCAGATGGGAAACATGGCGAGGGATCCTTGCACGGATACGAAACTTCGTGCACCCGAGTCGCCTGCCTCAAGTTCCAGACAGGCCAATCCATAGGCGGTGGCAGAGGTGCCAGCGCATCCGTAGCCCTCAAGGTGCATGCCGAGGAGACCAAGATCTCCGAAGGCCTGAGCCATCTCCCTGGGAAAGGTGCCTTGGTCAAACCACTCGCCAACGTCGGGGAGTACGCGGTCGCCAACGAAGCGGCGGACAGTGTCGCGCACGAGCAATTCCTCCTCGCTCAATAGGCCGTCAAGGTGCAACGGGTCAAGGGGATCGATTGCCTGGCGCAGAGGCTGGTGGCTCACAAGGTGCTTCCTCTCTTCTGGGCTTGAATTCTGACATACGCGCTGAGATTGCCGAATTGCACCTAACCTGATGGGAGGTTTCGCATCGCGGTAGGTTTCGATCGCGGTGAGTTGTGGTAGCGATGAGTCGGAAGGCGTCGGGGGCCAGTGAGCAAGATTATCGACCGGGGTTGGAGTTCACGTGCCCCAAAGCTCCGCCACGTAGCGCCCTTTGACGGCATTCGCGGGGTGGGCGTGATCGCTGTCATGGCGAGCCACTCATTGCCCTACGGCACCCTCTCGTTCGCCGTCTGGGTCGATGTGTTCTTCGTGATTTCCGGGTTTCTCATCACAACGCTGTTGTTGCAGGAGCATCGCAACACCGGCAACGTGGATATCAAGAAGTTCTACGCCCGTCGGTTACTCCGACTCTTGCCCTCGCTGTACGTGATGCTCGCCGGTGTTTTGGTGGTGGGCCTACTCATCAAGTGGCAAGGCGAGATGGGCGCGAGAACCCTGAAGGGCCTCGTGAAGGAAGTCGTTGTTGCAGTCCTGTACTGCTACAACATCTTCTTTCCAGTTCACGATGGCCCATGGATTGATCACGTGTGGACGCTGTCGATCGAGGAGCAGTTCTACCTCGTCATTGGCGTGGTTGCGTTGCTCGGCGTGGTCCGAGGCGGGGTCAAAGTCATCATCGGCACCCTCATCGCTCTGGTTGGGGCAATTCAGGTTTCCCGGTTCTTTCTCGCCCCAGGGCCGCTGGGGACAGGCGCTGCAGCAGTCTGGGTGCAACGTCCCGATTCCCTCATGATTGGAATGCTCGGTGCCTTCGCAAGTGCTCATCTGCCCGATCCGATTCCTGAGAGGGCTCAACGGGTGCTGAAGGCGGCCGGAACGCTAGGCGCAGTTGTGTTGATTTTCGCCATGTGGGCCTCCACCGGATGGATGAAGGAACTGGGCTGGGATCACGAGTTTGTTCCCAAGAACTTTCGGGAGTTGTTGCAGACAGGAGGCAAGCCAACTGGCTTCTATTGGATCCAGTGGGGCCATACTGCCGCTGCGTGGTCAATGCTGTTCATCACCTTTGCTGCGTTCCGAGTGCCTGACTGGAAGCTGAATCGCTTCTTGTCCTGGAAACCCTGGGTGTGGGTGGGCGGCACCATGTCATACACGCTGTATCTCTGGCACGTTCCGGTTCAGGAATTAGTGAAGGCGTTCTTTCCCGACTTGCCACAGGCAGCCCTGCTCCTGCTCGGAGTGACCTTGCCATTCCTCGCTGCCTATCCGGCATACCGAGTGGTCGAGACTCGGGCACTGAAGATCAAGGATCGATTCGCCGTTGAGCGCTCAAAGGATCTGCCCCAGACCCCCACGGAAGTGACGTCATGACTGCAACTGCGCCCGCCTCGCCAGGCTTCAAGAGCGTGGCACCCAAGCTGGGCTTCATCGGGTCGTTCGATGGGGCCCGCGGGGTGGGCGTGTGCATGGTGCTCGTGGGTCACGCTCTCCACAAGTATGTGGAGTCCTGGGTCACCATTATCGATTCGTTCTTTGTGCTGAGCGGCTTCCTCATCGCCTCGTTGCTGCTTCAGGAGCAGCGGGTGACTGGCACCGTGGATCTGAAGAAGTTCTTCATCCGTCGAGGCATGCGCCTCCTTCCCTCGGTCTGGGTATTCTGCGCGGTATGGCTCGTGATTGGTGCTGTGGGCAGCATTCTTGGTGTTGAGGGCATCAGCTTCAAGGAGATCGGCAAGGACGTACTGGCGGCCTTGACCTACATGTACCACGTCGTATTTCCGAACGGGTTGTACACCATCAACCCAGACATGCAGAACAAGCGAACGATGTGGCACTTGTGGTCACTTGGCGTGGAAGAACACTTCTACTTCGTGATTCCCTTCCTGATCTTCTTCGCGCTGAAGCGCAATCTAATCAAGGCGGTTGGTGCGATGATGGCCATCGGCGTGGTTGCGATCGGTGTGCACCGCTTGATGGGCTACACCGGCCCGTTCGTCAGCAACGGAACCCCGTCAGGAATTCGCCTCGCGTATCTTCAACGGCCCGATTCGCTCATGATGGGCGTGCTGCTCGCAATCGTGAATGCGCACATCACGCCCGAGCTTGGCGAGAAGATTCGCAAACCGATGACCATTCTCGGAACCATTTGTTTCGTCATCTGGTTCTCGATGCTCAACCTCTCAAGCACGCTGGTCCGCAAGCTTGGAGGACCATTTTTCGACTACTTGCCGCACGGCCCAGCCGACTCCCCGCACTCGGAGATCGTCAAGCATTGGTACTGGTTCCGTTTCGGCCATACCGTCGGTGCGGCGGTGTTTTGTGTGGTGGCCTTCTGCCTGTGCCGATACAAAGACTGGTGGTTGTCGAAGTTGTGGACCTGGGAGCCCCTGATGTGGATGGGTCGGCGCTCCTACACCCTCTACGTCTGGCACGCCTTGCCATACCTGCTGATCCTCGTGCTCACCGGAGGCGACGATGTGTCGCTGGCATTCGAGTTGCTGCGTGCACCGTTTCTGATCGGTGCTGCCTTCCTGATTTCCATACCCATGTACAAGCACGTGGAGATGCGAGCGATGAACGCGAAGATGAAGTTCATCTCCGATCCAACGGCCGTGGATGTCCGCACGCGCAAGGAAGCCGGAAAGCAGTGACGGAGACAGCTTTCGTTTCCAAAGCGCCACGGCTTGGGTTTATCCCAGGTTTCGACGGGCTTCGCGGCGTCTTCGTGATGATGATGATCACGGAACACATCTTTCCGGGGAACTTCGAGTCGGTCTCCTTGGTGCTTGATTCGTTCTTCGTCATGAGCGCGTTCCTGATCGTGTCGTTGCTCATGCAAGAACACCGTGACAACGGCGCAGTTGACCTCAAAAAGTTCTATCAACGCCGAGCAGTCCGCCTCCTCCCGAGCGCGTACGTTCACTTCATCGTGTGGCTCATCATTGGAGCCATTGCCACCTTTGTGCTGGACGTTCGCTTTGAAGGTCGAAATCTATTTGCTGAGGTGGCCAAAGACGTGGCCGCAGCATTCACCTACACCTACCACCTCGTCTTTCCTTTGGGACTCGCAGCAGTTGCCCCGGAGGAAGGATTTCGCCCAATGGGGCACCTGTGGTCGTTGTCGGTTGAAGAGCAGTTCTACATGTTTGTCGCAATCACCATCGTTGTGTGTCTTCGAAAGAACCTCATCCGCCCGCTTGCTGTGGTCTGTGCACTCTGCGCTGCCTACATTGCGTGGTCGCGATTCCACATGGATCTCGGGCCGTGGCCGGGTCGGGAACTTGGTGATTCGCTGCACTCCCGGGGCCTGCAGCTTCTCTGGATGCAACGGCCTGACGCGCTTCTCATTGGGGTAGTGGCCGCAGTGATCAACGCTCACTGCACCGAGGAATTCATGCAGCGCTGGCGAAAGCCGATGCTCGTAGTCGGTTGGACAGGGCTTGGCATTCTGGCCTTCTCGCTGATGTGGTCCTCGAAGTTCCTTCACGAGAGCCTTGGATGGCCCTTCTACTTGGAGAACATCCCTGAGCGCGCATCCTTTGCTGGCGACGTCTTGAGGTGTGGGCCCAAGGGCGAACCGTTGGTTGATTGCTCCAACCAGCTCTGGTTCTTCCAGATCGGGCACAACCTGTCGCTGATCTCGATCGCACCGGCCATGTTCGTGATGGCCCGGTACAAGGATTGGCTGCCGAACCGGATCCTTGGGATCAAGCCGTTCCGCACGCTGGGACGAATGTCGTACACCCTGTATGTATGGCACCTGCTCGGGATCATCGCGGTCACTGGTGCGGTGGAGAATTCCTCGCGGCCCGTGCAGTTCGTTGTGAAAATGGCGGCTGTGTTTGCGGTGTCGTGGCCGGTGTATCACTTCGTCGAGCAGCGAGCGCTCAAGGTGAAACTTCGATACTCGTCGGAGAAAGAGACCTTGGACATGAGAACTGGTCAGATGGTGAGCACCTCACCACCTGACCAGCCCGCGTAAACCAGCCAGCGAGAACTACTCCGCTGAGAGCATGCCAAGCAGCTTGGCGAGTTCGTCCTGGGGACCTGCAGGAACGATGTAGCCCTCTTCGTTGCGAATCTGTTCGAAGTTGTCGCGAACATCTTCAACACTGTGGCCATTCTTGTACCAACCTGGAGTCAGGCCGATGAAGAAGCGTGAAACAGTGCCGCCTGCCACTGAGTAGATCTCGCCAGTAACTGGGCAATCCTCGTGAGCCAAGTAGCAGACAGTCGGCGTGATTTCCTCGGCCTCAAGCTTGTCGCCAAATGATCCGAGGAGCTCCTCAGTCATTCTGGTCTTAGCGACAGGGGCGATTGCATTCGCCTTGATGTTGTACTTGCGTCCCTCATTGGCAAGGACTCTGGTGAAGCCAACAAGACCCATCTTCGCTGCGCCGTAGTTGCTCTGGCCGAAGTTGCCAAGGATGCCTGAGTTGGAACTCGTGTTGATGATGCGGCCGTAGCTCTTCTCCCTCATGATCAACCAGGCTGGCTGGGTGACGTAGAAGGCGCCGAGAAGGTGGACTGCGATGACGGGCTCAAGGAGCTCTGGAGTCAGGTTGTGAAAGGTCTTGTCTCGAAGGATGCCGGCGTTGTTGATGACAATGTCGACCGTTCCGAATGCGTCCACCGCCGTTTGAACAACCGCTGCACCACCCTGTGGAGTGGAGACTGAGTCTGTGTTCGCCACGGCCTCGCCGCCAAGGTCGTTGATTTCTTGGGCGACCTTCGCTGCGGGTCCAGCATCGCCGCCGGAGCCGTCGAGCGAGCCACCAAGATCGTTGACAACGATGCGGGCGCCTCGCTTCGCGAGCTCAAGCGCGTGGCTTCTGCCAAGGCCGCCGCCTGCTCCAGTAACGATTGCTACCTTGCCGTCGTACCCTAAATCCGACATGTATTGGTTCCTTTTGTCGCAGAGATCTTCCGCCGTCTGACGGTTGAGGAACCAGCGTACCGAATCGTTGTTGGCCTGTTGGAATTCAGGTCGGCATTGTCTACTCGGAGAGCCCCAGGGTTTCGAGGGCGTAGGTGGTATGCCGCTTGTAGTCGACTTTGCCGTTGGCGGCACGCCCGATCGTCTTCACATACAGAACCGAGGTGGGCGCCTTGTAGCCGGCGAGATGGCTATGGCAATGCGCGACGACTGCATGGAGATCGGGAAGGCCGTCGCCATCGAGGTCGAGTCCTGCAACGGGTTCCACTACCGCGATGATGGTCTGGCCGAAGCGCTCGCTTGGCACGCCGACAACGACGGCGTCATTGATTGCCTCATGGAGCTTGAGTACTTCCTCGACCTCCTCAGGGAACACCTTTTCCCCACCGGTATTGATACAGACCGAACCGCGCCCAAGCAGGGTGATGGAACCATCGGCTTCGACGGTTGCCCAATCGCCTGGCATTGAATAGCGGACTCCGTCAACGGTGATGAAGGTTGCGGCAGTCTTTTCTGGGTCCTTGTAATACCCAAGGGGAGTGTGGCCCCTCACTGCAACTCGGCCCCGCTCGCCGCTGCCTGGCGTCACCTCGCGACCATCCTCAGTGATCACTCGACTTGCTGCTCCAAGGGCAAACTTCGCCGTCTTTGCCTCGGCGCCGGCTGCTGAGATCGACTGTCCGAGTCCAATGGCCTCCGAGGAGCTGAATGCATCGATCAGGAACATGTTTGGGTGGTGGTTGAGTAGACCTTGTTTGACTGGCTCCGACCACATCACTCCCGAACTCGTGATGAGTGCGAGCGAGGACAGGTCCCAGTCGCCGGGCCGCTCATCCAGCATCCGGAGGATCGGTTTCGCGAACGCGTCACCAACGATGGTCAGCGCTCCGATCTTCCGCTTCACCACGGTGTCGAGGAGTTCCTCGATGTTGAGTTTGCGGTCCACCAGCGTCACGACTGAGCCTGCCTGAGTGAGATAGATCTGCGCAGTGAACCAACCGGTGCCGTGCATCAAGGGGCAGGCAACAAGCCCAGGTGCTCCAGGCGCCACCAGGGCTTCCAGAATGGCGTCGTAACCTACCTCCTCCATCGATCCATTCAGCAGCGGCAGCCCAGTGGTGCAGGTTGCGTGAATCATGTCGTCTTGGCGCCACATGACGCCCTTAGGCATGCCCGTTGTGCCGCCGGTGTAGATCATCAGAATGTCATCGCCAGAGCGTGGCTGTGTTCCAACAGTTCGAACGCTGGTTGGTTCGGCGAGGTCCTCGTACCGTAGAGCCCAGTCGGGACACTCATCAGCGCCGTCATCGACCCAGATCCATTGCCTCACGTTGATGCAACGGGAGCGCACTCGATCGACCGTCTCGGTGAAGCTTCCATGGAAGATGACCGCCACTGCATCGGAGTTATCCCAGAGATAGGCCAGCTCATCGTCCACGTATCGGTAGTTGGTGTTGACCGGAACGAGGGAGGCCTTGTAGCAGGCATAGACGCCCTCCATGTACTCAGGGGCGTTGAAGAGGTAGAGAGCGACCTTGTCTTGGTGCTGAGCACCAGCACCAAGCAGAGCCGCCCCGAGGCCATTGCACCGTTGATCGAAGGAGGACCAACTCCGAACGGTGTCGCCGTGTTGCAGCGCTGGCGCGTCGGGAAATTTCTCAGCGATTCGTTCCCAGAGTTCCGCGAAATTCCAACCGGTCATCATTCCCCCGAAGTGTGTGGTTTCTGAGCCGTGAGTGTAGGGCGGAACGACGCTCCGTGGGTACTAGCGTTGGATGATGGCAACAAGTCCCTATGTCACTCATCGATTGGAAGCCTTCGGCAGCACGATCTTCGCTCAGATGTCCGAACTTGCCGCCGCGACTGGTTCACTGAACCTGGGGCAAGGGTTTCCTGACTATGACGGGCCTCCAGAAATCTTCGTGGGAGCTCAGGAGGCCATGGCCGCCGGATTCAACCAGTACTGCCACGGCGCGGGGGTCCTTGAGCTTCGCCAAGCGATTGCGGAGCATCAAGACCGCTTCTATGGGTTACACATCGACCCAGAGGAGGAGGTTCTCGTCACCACTGGTGCCACCGAGGCTATTGCGGCCGTGCTGCTGGGGATATTGAACGCTGGCGATGAAGTGATTGCCTTCGAGCCCTTTTACGACTCCTACGCTGCCTGCATCAGCCTCGCCGACGCACAATTGGTTCCGGTGACCCTCCGCGGAGCCTCGTGGGACTTTGACCCCGAAGAACTACGCGCTGCGTTCGGTCCTCGAACTCGTGCACTGCTGCTGAATACCCCGCACAATCCCACCGGAAAGATCTTCAGTCTCGACGAACTGCAGCTCATCGCGGAACTCGCGGCGGACCACGATTGCCTCGTGATTGCAGACGAGGTCTACGAACATCTGTGTTTCGACGCCCAGCATGTTCCGATCAGCTCGTTGCCCGCAATGGCGGAGCGGACCCTCACGATCAGCTCTGGCGGCAAGACGTTTTCGTGCACAGGTTGGAAGGTGGGCTGGGTCACGGGGCCTGCACAGTTGGTGTCCGCCGCCCGTTCCGCGAAACAGTTTCTGAGTTACGTGAACTCATCACCGCTGCAGTACGGCATAGCGGCGGGATTGCGGCTCGGGGACGAGTACTTTCGCGGCCTCGCTGCCGATCTTGCAGCGAAGCGGGCTGTCCTTGCCGACGGGTTTCGTGCCATCGGGATCGAGCCATTCTGGCCGGCGAGTGGCTACTTCATGTCGATCGACGTTGGCCCGCTGGGCTTTGCGGATGGCATGGAGTTCTGCCAGCACATCGCCCATACAGCCCAGCTGGTTGCGATCCCATCCCAGGTGTTCTACCAAGACCCTACGAGGGGGCTGCAGTACGTGCGTTGGGCGTTCTGCAAGCGCGATGTGGTGCTTGCTGAGGCCTGCGAGCGTCTCTTGGCGCTTACGGCAGTCGCTCAAAGCTAGCGTGAGCCCATGGATTTCGATCTACCTTCTCCTGAGGATCCCCGACGAAGAGCGATCCGCGACTGGCTGGCCGAGAATCCAAGGCCGACTGGGCGCGAGCTTGCAGAAGCTGGACTCGTAGCGCCGCATTGGCCACGTCCCTGGGGGCTCGGGGCCGAACCCCTTCATCAGCTGATCATTGATGAGGAGTTGCGTGCAGCGAAGGTCCGTCGACCTGACAACATGATTGGGATCGGCTGGGCTGGTCCAACGTTGGTTTTCGCCGGAACTACCGCGCAACAAGAGCGCTATCTGTTGCCGCTGCTCGCTGGTGAGGAGATCTGGTGCCAACTCTTCAGTGAGCCCGAAGCCGGAAGCGATCTTGCCGCGCTGCGTACAACAGCGGTTCGTGATGGCGACGAGTGGGTGATTAACGGCCAGAAGGTGTGGAACTCTGGCGCGGCACAGAGCGACTTCGGCATCCTGATCGCCAGAACCAATCCCGAGGCAACGAAGCATCAGGGCATCTCGTATTTCATTTGTCCTATGAACCTGCCGGGCGTGGAGGTGCGACCGATTCGTGAGATGACTGGCGAAGCCCTCTTCAACGAGGTGTTTCTGACCGATGTCAGACTTCCCGCAGACTCACTGGTCGGCGAGGTGGATCGGGGCTGGTCCCTCGCGAAAGTGACGCTTGGCAATGAGCGAGTCTCACTGTCGGGTGGTGGTGCACTCTGGGGAATGGGACCAGCTGCCTCGGATCTCCTTGATCTCGTGCGTGGGGGTGGAGGCGTCTCGGATCCCGTGCTGCGCCAGCGCTGTGTAGAGCTATACATCGAGGCCGAGGTGCTTCGGCTCATCCGGCTTCGGACGATCTCCTCGGCAATTGCGGGCCAACAACCAGGTCCCGAAGCATCAATACGCAAGCTACTTGCAGATGAGCATGGCCAGAAGATCATGGAGCTCGCGAAAGACCTCGCCGGCACCGCAGGACTTCTCACCGATGTCGGACCGATGGGTGGACCTGCAGATCTCTGGCAGTACGGCTATCTGTTCGCCCGAGCACTGACGATTGGCGGCGGCACCACACAGGTGCAGCGCAACATCTTGGCCGAGCGTGTCCTCGGCCTTCCCCACGACCTCGGCACATGAGCACCGCA
>DORQ01000022.1:0-3726 GCA_003514205.1 Acidimicrobiaceae bacterium | reverse complement strand
GTGCGAAGCACACCCGGGCCGGAGGGAGTGAAACAGCACCGCGTCGACCTCGCTCAGCCGTTGGCCGCCTTCGAGCTCATCGAACGCCGCCGGCCATCGCTGGTCATCCACACCGCGTACAGCACGCAGGACTTGGGTCGCGATGTGGTGGATGCAGCATCTGAGGTAGCTGCGGCATGCGCGACCTGTGAGGTTGATCTCATTCATGTATCAACCGATGCTGTGTTTGACGGGGAGCATGCACCGTACGCGGAAACTGATCCACCTGCTCCGATCCATCCCTATGGTCGGGCAAAGGCACTGGCTGAGGCTGCCGTTCGCATTGCCCACCCCAGTGCAGCCATCATTCGGACCTCGCTGTTGATCAACCTTGACCCGCCAGACAACACGAGCCGTTGGGTGCTCGACGCGCTGCGCTCGGGGGAGCGACCGATGCTGTTCAGCGACGAACTTCGCTCTCCGTTGTTCGTGGATGATCTCGCAACGGCGATCTGGAAGCTCTCAGCGCTGAACAGCGGGCAACGTTGCGGTGTTTGGCACCTTGGAGGAGCGCGACCGATGAGCCGAGTCGATATCGGGGTCTGGCTTTGCGAGCAGTTCGGGCTCGACGCCTCGCTGATCCGCCGGGCCAAGTCTGCTGACCTCCCCGAGCCGCGCCCGCGAGATCTTCGGCTCTCCTGCGAGCGGGCGCTGCAGTGCGGAATCGAGATCGCAGGCATCGGGTAGCTCATACTGTGTGGCCAGCAGCCCCCGTTGCCAGCAACCTGCGTGGCCAGCAGCCTGCTCCGGCCAGATGGTCCTCGACCTAAGTTCAGCCAGCCGCCAACCGGTCGCTAGAGTTGATCTCTATGACAGAACACGTGGACAAAGAGCTGAACGTCCGTGATCGGGTGATCAACCTCGTCGACCTTCCTGGCGTTCCAGCCGGCACTGCGGGTCGAGTAATTCTCAAGAACGGGTTTGATTGGATTCGCTATCGAGTTCTGTTTGATACCGGTGCGGTCAATGGGACCGATGTTGGTTCGTTGAACCGAGCCCAACTCACCCTCGTCAACAAGAAGGGCCTTCCAGTATGACCATGAAGATCTCCATGCAGCTTCCCTACGCTGGCCGTTTCGCCGACTCGGTAGACATGGTCGTTGAGCTAGAGAAGGTTGGCCTCGACATTTGCTATGTGGCCGAGGCCTACAGTTTCGATGCCATCTCAGCGATGGGCTACCTCGCCGCCAAAACCAGCACCGTCCAGATCGCCGCTGGAATTCTGCCGATCTACACCCGCACACCCACCCTGTTGGCAATGACTGGCGCGGGACTGGATTTTGTCTCGGATGGTCGCTGCATTCTCGGGCTCGGCGCCTCTGGTCCCCAGGTGATCGAAGGGTTCCATGGGATCCCCTACGACGCGCCGCTCGGGCGCACCAGAGAGATCGTGGAGATTTGCCGCAAGGTCTGGGCACGAGAAGAAAAGCTCACCCACACCGGCAAGTACTACAACCTTCCGCTACCTGAGGGGCAGGGCACGGGTCTCGGCAAGCCCCTCAAGATCATTAACCATCCGGTTCGGAAGCGAATCCCGATCCACATTGCATCGCTTGGGCCAAAGAACATCGCCCTCACGGCGGAACTTGCCGAGGGATGGCTGCCGCTGTTCTACATGCCCGAACGCGCGGATCTTGCCTTCGGTGAGTCGCTCGCGGCCGGGTACGCAAAGCGTGACCCCGAGCTCGGCCCGATGGACATCATTGCCGGTGGCATGGTGGCCGTTGGTGACGACGTGAAGAACCTGTTGGACCTTGCTCGGCCCACCATGGCGCTCTATGTGGGCGGCATGGGAGCGAAGGACAAGAACTTCTACAACCAACTCATTCGTCGCTACGGATTTGAGGCAGAGGCCGAGAAGATCCAAGAGCTCTACCTGGCCGGTCGCAAGCAGGAAGCCGAGGCGGCGATTCCCATTGAGCTGCTCGAAGCAACGAACCTTGTCGGCCCAGAGGGATACGTGAAGGAACGGATCGCGGCCTTCCAGGAATCCGGCGTGACCGTCCTGAACATCATGCCCATGACCAGAAACCAGGTTGGTCTCGTCGAACAACTCAAGGGCTGGATTAACTCCTAAGTGAACAGCTTGGATTCGGAGGAGTCTGCCCAGGCAGCGAACGAGCTGGGCAAGCGGGCTACCGGGGGCTTCATCTGGGCCCTCGCCGGATTCCTGGCGATGCAGATTGGGTCATTCGGCACCTACACCGTCGCGACCCGAGTTCTCGGTGAATCTGGTGTTGGCGTCATCGGGGCTGCGCTCACTGTTGTCTTCTTCGTCGACGTGTTGCTCGATCTTGGCATGGGTGCTGCGCTCATTTATGAGCAGGAGGAAGGCCAAACTGAGCGGACGCAGGTCGCCTTCACGGTCAACCTCGTTGTGGCCGTAGTGGTCGCCCTCGGGCTGTTCTTCGGTGCCGGACTGATTGACGGGTTCTTCAAGACTGGCGAGCCGGTCATGTTCCAGGTGCTGTCGGTCCTCGTGCTGGCAAAGGGCCTGAACCAAGTGCCAGACGCGATGCTCAAACGAGATCTCGACTTCAAGCGACGCGCTCGCGCCGACCTGACACGGTCGATTGGGCGATTTGGAATCGCCGTGACCCTGTTGCTGGCTGGCTACGGGCCAGTGTCGATGATCATTGGAGTCGCGGTAGCTGAGGTTGCTGCGGTAGTCGTGACCTGGATGTTGGTTCGCTTCAAACCTGCGCTGCGCTTCGACACGGGGATCGCAGCAGAGATGTTGAAGTTCGGTGCAGCGATGTTTGGGTCCCGACTTGTTGGAATGCTGTGGCTGAACGGTGACTACTTGGTCGTCGCGAACCAGTACCGAAGCAACTCGAAGGAATACGGTTCCTATTTCACTGCTTTCCGGCTCCCGGAGTTGATCCTCGGAAGCGTGTACAACCTGTATTCGAATGTGGCCTTCCCAGCGTTCAGCGCGGCTCGCGAAGTTGGGCCCGAGGCATTGCGCAAGGCCTCCCTCAAGGCCCTGCAAACGCTGTGCTTCTTTGGATTTCCAGTTGGTATCGGCTTGTCGCTCATCGCCCGAGACTTCACCCTGTGGTGGTTCGGGGCGAAGTTCGAAGGGGCTGTCATGCCCATGCAGATTCTCTCGGCTGCGGGAGGCTTCGCCGCAGTCGGCTTTGCTTCAGGCGACCTCTACGCGGCCATGGGAAAGCCGAAGTTGGGGCTCTATTTCAACCTGGTCGGAACCCCAATCTTGCTCGGCGGGTTCTGGCTGGTGCGTGATCGCGGAATTGTCTGGATCGCGGCGGTGCACGTGTGTGTGATTATTCCGTACTCGATCTTTCGTATCGCGGTGGCGAATCGCCTCCTTGGAACCACCTGGGCGCAGAGCCTCGCCGCACTCCGGCCAGCCTTCGTCACGGTTGTCGGTGTTGTTGCGCTGGCTTTACCGGTCCGACTTGGGATGGCCCAAGGCTTCGGCACGCTGCTTGCCATCGTGGCAGCTGGCCTCGTCGGAGGCATCACGGCGCTCTTCTTCGGAGACCGACAGATGTATCTAGAGGTCCGTGGAGGACTAGCGAAACTGCTCGCTCGATTCGCCTGAGTCTGAAGAGCAAGCGGAAGCCGATTTTGCCCGTATCATTGCGGCATGGCATCGCTTGCGGGACTGAAGAACAAACTGATCGAGTACAAACCAAAGGTCCAATCGGCCTTCGTGGTGTA
>DORQ01000090.1:852-8664 GCA_003514205.1 Acidimicrobiaceae bacterium | reverse complement strand
TCATTGAAGTTGGCGATCAACCCAAGGGAGAGGATGAGCACCTCCAAGCGTTCTTCGACGCCACACGGTCGGGTCCACTGGCAACCCTGCGCTACCAGGCTGATGCCCGCGGCCACGACCTGCTCCACGAGCCCGATCGAGTATTCGATGAATTGGCGGTGATCATCGAGGCAGTTCAGCCAGACCGCGTGCTGGTCGACCACGTCGCCTTCGGTGCACGTCTCGCGTTGCATGCCCTCGGAGTTGAGGCCGCGACCGTAGTACTCGGTCACCCGAGCGCCCTGCCGGCGCCCGGAGAGGTGTATGGGCTACCTCCTGCTTGGCCATCTGCGACGAGACCGTCTGAGACTGACATCCAGGCAGTGCGGCAGCGTTGCGAGCTCGCGGTCGAGAACCTGCGCGAACTGAGCAACGAGTTCCTGCTTCGCCGGGCACCGCAGCGAGGCCCCATCGGCGATCTCACGTCGACTCCTGGGTATCCGACCATCTACGTGTATCCCGAAGCACTGCACGACTCCTCCCGCACACTGCCTCCAGAGGCGGTGTTCATTGGTGCGCTGCCCCGTGCGGAGTCGTTGGGGGACTTCACCCTCCCCTCGGGATCTGGGCCTCGAGTCACCGTCGCGTTGGGGTCGTTTCTGAGCGCCCGCGGCGACGTTCTCGCCACCGCTATCTCCGCCGCTCGAATCGGGAATTGGCGCCTCGCCCTCGCTCATGGCAGCTCGACACCTGGCTCCCTCGGCGAGCCGCCTCCGGGAGCCGTCATCGTTCGACATCTTCCTCAGGTGGCAATCCTCAACCACACCGACGTGATCATTCACCACGGGGGAAACGGAAGTGTCACCGAGGCAGCCGCCGCTGGGGTGCCAATGATCCTGCTTCCGTTCTCGACCGACCAGTTCGCTGCCGCTGCTACGATCGAACGCACTGGCCTCGGCATAGCGCTGGCTCCAAACACCGTGACCAGTGAGGAGCTAGTAACCGCCGTGGCAGACCTGCTCGGTCCGGAGTCCAACGAGCGGTCTCGCAAGTTGGCCGATTCGATCACCTCCAACGGGGGACCAACGAGGGCCATCACGGCGATCCTCCAACATGGACGGAAGCCTCAACTCCCGTCAGACAGTCGCGAAATTCTGACAAGAAGGGTCCTACAACCATGACTTCCACCCACTCCGAGGGCGTGGCACCGCTTCGCACTCTCAACCTCTTCGCCGGAGCGCTACACGCGGTCTCCCTGATCGCCGTGCTGGTTCTAGCCAACGACTTCTCGTTGCCAGTGACCGCCACCTACCAGACTGGGCCGCCTGGATCGACGTTTTCCGCTCCCGTGACGCTGTTCGACAGTCGGGTAGCAATCTCGATCGCCCTGTTTCTCGGGTTGTCCGCGCTGTTTCACTTCAGTGTCGCTTCACCGAAGTTCTTTCCGAGGTATCAGGCCTCGCTACTGCAGAGTCGCAACATCTTCCGCTGGGTCGAGTACTCGCTGAGTTCCTCGATCATGGTCTTCGTGATCGCCCAACTCAACGGAATCAGCGAGATCACTGCGCTCGCCGCGATCTTCGGGATCAACGTCTCCATGATTCTGTTCGGTTGGCTTCAGGAGAAGTTCACAACACCGGGCGATGGCGAATGGCTCCCCTTCATCTTCGGCTGCATTGCTGGGTCGGTCCCGTGGCTCCTCTTCGTCTTCCAACTCATCTCGCCCAAGGGCCCGCCTGAATCAACCGCACCAGGTTTCGTCTACGGAATCGTCGTCTCGCTGTTCCTGCTGTTCAACTGCTTCGCCCTCGTGCAGTACAAGCAGTACCGAGCCAAGGGTAAGTGGGCCAACTATCTCCACGGCGAGAGGATCTACATCGTGCTCAGCTTTGTAGCGAAGTCGGCGCTCGCCTGGCAGATCTTTGCGTCGACTCTCGCAGTGTCGTCATAGCCATTCGCCCAACCGGACACTGTGTTCACGCCCCTGAAACGAAGCGCACACAGATGATTCACAGAGCACCTATAGGAAAGAGAGGTGCTCTTCGGCGACTACCAACCCCCGTCCTTCGATGAACTCATCGACGAGGCTGGCAAGCCACGCGATGCTGCAGCAGCACTGGTCAGTCACCTTGAGCGTCTTGGTATCGAGGAGATTGAAGAACGACAGCATGCCGCAAACCTCAGTATCGAGGCGGCGGGCATCACCTTCACGGTCTACTCCGAAGGCGATGGAATCGATCGGGCATGGCCTCTCGACATCGTTCCCCGAGTCATTAGTCGGCGCGAATGGGACCGAGTCGAGGCGGGTCTCGTGCAGCGACTTACTGCCCTCAATAGGTTCATCGCCGACGTCTACGGCGCGCAACAGATATTCCACGATGGCCACATCCCCCGGCAGCTCATCGATCATTCGCCCGGGTTTCGGCCAGAATGCCGAGGCGCAGAGCCCGCTCATGGCGTCTGGGCACACATCTGCGGAAGCGACTTGGTGCGGGGCAGCGACGGCACCATCTTCGTGCTCGAAGACAACCTTCGAGTCCCCTCAGGTGTTTCCTACATGCTGGAAAACCGTGAGATTACGAAGCGTGTCTTTCCAGATCTGTTCGCACATCAATCCATCCTCCCTGTCGATGCCTACCCGGAGCGACTTCGCAGGATCCTTGCCTCCCTGAGCCCCTTGGGCGACGCGGCAGTGATTGCCGTGCTCACGCCCGGCATTCACAACTCTGCCTATTTCGAGCACTGCTTCCTGGCTCACCAAATGGGAGTCGAGTTGGTAGAGGGTCGCGACCTCTTCGTCGATGAGGACCGCCTGTTTCTGCGCACGATTAGCGGTCCCGTTCGGGTTGACGTCCTGTACCGACGAGTAGACGACACCTTCCTGGATCCGGAGGTCTTCCGGAAGGACAGCGCCTTGGGAGTGCCCGGAATTTTGCGTGCCTGGAAGGCCGGAAATGTCGCCATAGCGAACGCCCCAGGCACTGGGGTAGCTGACGACAAAGCGGTCTACTCCTATGTCCCCGACATGATTCGGTACTACCTCGACCAGGAGCCGATCTTGGCGAACGTGCCCACCTACCAATGCGGCGAGGTGGAGGATCGAGCGTTCGTACTCGACCATCTGTCGGAGTTGGTCGTCAAACCGGCCAACGAGTCGGGCGGATACGGAATCGTCATCGGCCCGATGGCGACACGGGACGAACTCGATCGCTGCGCCAAGGACATTAGAAACGACCCCCGCGGATATGTAGCCCAACCTGTGGTCAACCTGTCAGTCGTCCCGACGATCTGCGAGGGTCGACTCGCGCCCCGGCACGTCGATCTTCGACCGTTCACGATTCTCGGCGCTGAGAGCTACGTCTCCTGCGGCGGATTAACTCGCGTGGCCCGCCAGGAGGGCTCACTCGTCGTCAACTCTTCCCAGGGCGGGGGTTCGAAGGACACCTGGGTGGTGGACACAGACGCGAAACCAGCAGCCGCTGTGACCGAACAACTGGCAGCGAATTCGCCAGCACCAGGCCAGCAAACAACAGACCAGCAAACCGCAGACCGGCAAACACCAGACCAGCAAACACCAGACCAGCAAGCAAACAGACAAGGAGCAGTGTGATGATGTTGTCACGAACCGCAGCGAACCTCTATTGGCTTGGGCGCCACCTCGAACGTGCCGAAGCAGTGTCACGAATCATCCGCGAGCACACCAAGTTGCTCGTGGACCTGCCCATTGACGTGGATTCCGACTGGGCCGGGCTGTTGGCCATTACGGGCGCCGATGAGACGTATCTGCTTCGGTACTCCTCGTTGGATGAGATGAGCATCGTCAACCACCTCATGGCAGATATCGGCAACCCAACTTCTGTCATCCGAACAGTCGCCTCGGCGCGTGAGAACTTGCGAGTCACCCGCCAGTTGATGCCCTCCTCGCTCTGGGAGTGTGTGAACCTGCTGCACACGAGTGTCGCGACGAGCGCCGGGACATGTGCCCACAGGACTGCCCGTCTTGAGCTGTGCAGCGACATCATCGCCGCAGGCCAGCAGATCATGGGGATTCTCGCCTCAACCGTCAGTCGGGACGACGCGTTCTCCTTCTACGAACTCGGACGAAATGTGGAACGAGCCGATATGACCACCAGAGTGCTCGACGTTCGCGCCACCAGCCTGCTTGACGAAGGAGCCAAAGGAGCACTTCCCCCCGCAGACCGAAGCCCCTATGAGGACGTCCGGTGGCTCGGTGTGCTGCGCAGCCTTGGCGCACAGCACATGTACGCCCGGCGAACTTCGGGCTCAATCGCTGGCGAATCGGTTGTCGAGTTCCTCGTGGAGGACCAGGACTTCCCCCGAGCAGTGCAGCACTGCCTAGCACGCGTCGATCAAATCCTGGGAGGCCTTCCCCATCGTCCACATCTGCGAGAACATGCAGCTGACCTTCGTGACATGCTGAGCACCCGTTCGGGAGGCCTCGAGGCCGAGGCGCTTCATAGCTGGGTCGATCACATGCAACTCGGCATCCTGTCACTTCACAACGCGTTGAACGATACGTTCTTCACGCCAGAAACAACCCGGACCCTCCACCCGGCGGGTCGAGTCGTCGTGTGAGTTCTGGCGTCGGGTCAGACCTCATGGCGCCCGCCGAGCGCTCTGCTGCAGCGTTGCAGACGAACGCCGCCCAGATCCATCGAGCACTTGCTCAGATGGGCACTGGGTCGATCTTCAACCACCCAATCCCCCAGGATCGAGACGGTGCAAACTGGGAGCTCGATCCACTTCCGCTGAGCATCAATGCGCTCGAGTGGGAGAGCGTATCTCGGGCATTGGAACAACGAGCAACGGTGCTTCGACTGTTGTTGGAAGACCTCTTCGGGCCTCAACGGCTTCTCGCCGGAGGGCACCTCCCCACCCTCGCAATCCTCGCTCACGAGGAATATCTGCGGTGTTGCGTCGGCATTGGCTCACCCGGGTCGAGCAACCTTGTGTTGTACTCGTCAGACGTGGCTCGCAGCATCGATGGTGAGTTTCTCGTTCTGGCAGATCGCACCCAGATGCCATGGGGAATCGGCCACGCTCTGCAAAACCGGGAGGTGATGGCCCGGGTGAATCCCGAGGCCATGGAGCAACATCGAGTGGCGCCACTTGAGAACTGGCTTGGCATCTGCAGAACCGCGTTGGGAGCGCTCGCCCCTCCTCAAGTCGCCCAACCGCGAATCGTCATGATGACGCCAGGAACGAGTGTCAGCGCCCACTCAGAACACGCCTTCCTCGCCCGCAAGTTGGGGTTCACGCTCGTGGAGCCGGGCGACCTGACCGTTCGTGGAGCCAAGGTGTGGCTGAAGTCAGTGGCAGGACTCGAACCCGTACACGTGATTTTGCGACTGGTTGCCTCGCCCGATTGCGACCCCTTGGAGTTGGGGTTCGACTCTACAGCTGGTGTGGCGGGCCTCGTCGAGGCGTGCCGACGAGGCAACGTGGCGGTAGCCAACCCACTCGGTTCTGGTCTCGGCGAATGCGCTGCCCTGTTGCCCTACATCCCGAGTTTGACTCGGACTCTCCTCGGAGAAGACCCCCGAATCCAAAGCCCTCCCACCTGGTGGTGCGGCGAGTCTTCCTCTCGCTCTCATGTTCTCGCGCACCTTGACTCGCTGCTCATCCGCTCGCACCATCGAATCAATGGTCGCCACACGTTGTTTGGTCGCCTCCTGTGCGCTGAGCAGCGCGAAGAGTTGGCACGCCGCATCACCGCTGAGCCCCACCTCTTCGTCGGTCAGCAGGAGGTAGACATTGCCCCGACGCCGAGTTTCGACAGCGCATCCGCTGGCACCGGCACCCCTACCGGCACTGTCGTCGGGCGTCCCACCATCTCCCGGGCCTTCCTGGTGCGGGACCACGATGGATACCATTGCTTGGAGGGCGGCCTCACGCTGACGGGCGCGCAACCAGAGGCAATCACCTTCGGGACATTCAGCCTCAGCAAGGACACCTGGATCACCCAATCCCACAGCGCGCTGGAGCACCCGACGTTGGCACTCGGCACCACCCTTGCCCCGATTGATCTGCGGAGTTCACTCGCGAGCAGGGCTGCTGAGTCAATGTTTTGGATCGGCAGGAACTTGGAGCGAAGTCGCTGCATGATCCGCCTCGTCGGCGCAGTTGGGCTTCTCAACGAAACCCGCCACGATCTTCGACAGGATCACCCCTGGCCCTGGACATGGAATGTCGACCGATTACTCAACTCGATGGCTGGCCTTGGTTGGCTTCCGACGCCAGCACCTCCGGATCCTCCAACGACCGCTGAGCTCCTCAATGCCGCCCTGGTGGATCGAAGCAGAGAACGAAGCCTGTCGACCTCCCTTCACTTCTTGTTACACAACGCAGCATCTGTTCGGGAACTGTTCTCCTCAGATTCCTGGCGATTCCTCGGCCAGGTCAGTGATTACCTTCTGAGCCTGGCAACCGCGGGGCCTGAGGAGGCGGGCGAGATCGCCGCTTCCTGCGCTGGCCCCCTCTTGGCGCTCTCTGGCGTGGTCAACGACTCAATGGTGCGAGACCCTGGCTGGCAGTTTCTCGATATCGGCCGTCGAGTCGAGGTTGCCTCACTGGTGATCACCACCATCGCGACCGTGCTTGTCGATGACCTCCCCCGGGACATGGAAGCGCCACTCTTCGAGACGATTCTTGTCACCTGGGATGGTTTGGGAGCCTATCGGCGCCGATACCGCTCCGATATTGACGCGGCGCTGCTGATCGACCTGTTGGTTACCGATAGCTCCAACCCTCGTTCGGTGCGCTCCCAACTCGAAGCACTTGCCATCAATATCGAATCGTTACCCGGCGCTTCGCCGCTCACGCGCGACCTGCTGGACAAGACTCGTGGGCTCAGTTCCCTAATTGAGGCCTCCTCTCCAGACTCGCTCGCTGCAGCGGGAGCGCTTGGACGAAGGGAAGCTCTTGAAATCCTGACCGACAGTGCACGCGAGACTCTCGCTGCGATCGCCACTGAGATCGACCTGAGATACTTCGTTCATGTTCGTCCGACCACCATCTTCGGTGGGTCGTCCGCACCAGTTTCTGGGGAATCGATCGACGATCTCGCTGCCCGGCCGGGCGTCCGCGGGGAGCAGGGATGATGTATCGAGTTCGCCATTCGACGGTCTACCACGCTCCCAGCCCAGTAACGATGAGCATCCACCAGGCCCACTTAACGCCGAGGCCCACACCAGGACAGCGCGTGATGAACCACTGGTTGGAGATCTCGCCGACACCTGCGGACCGGGCGGACCACATCGACCTCTATGGCAACCGTTGCACCTACTTCAGTATCGAAGAGCCACACCAGGTCTTCGAGGTGGTTGCGACCAGTGAGGTCGAGCTGCTGAGGAGCCGAGCGCTCACCAACCCAGCAGCGAGTTGGGAACAAGCGTTGGCCCACACGGCAGCCTCTCCCCTCGACCGTGACTTCACGCTGGAGAGTCCACTCATCCCGCACTCCGCGGAAGCGGCTGAATACGCCCTCCAATCCTTCGCCCCCGGCCGGCCGCTCCTCGAGAGTCTCACGGATCTCAACCGGCGCATCTTTCTGGATTTCTCCTACCGGCCCGGCTGGACAACCATCGCTACCCCTGTCAGCGCGGTGCTGGCTACTCGGAGCGGTGTCTGCCAAGACTTCGCTCATGTGCTGCTTGATTGCGTCCGGTCGCTCGGCCTCGCCGGACGTTACGTCAGTGGGTACGTCGAGAATGTGCCGCCCGCCGGAGAACCGGTGCTCGCTGGCGCCGATGCCTCCCATGCGTGGGCATCAGTTCAGGATGCGGATGGCCGGTGGATTGATCTCGACCCCAC
>DORQ01000090.1:0-506 GCA_003514205.1 Acidimicrobiaceae bacterium | reverse complement strand
TCAGCCGGCTCCATACACCGGTTGAGCTAGGTCGAACTGGCCGCTTGGTCGGTGCCGGCGAATTCGTTGAATGCAGCGAAGGCTCGCGGGCCGTACACCGAAGCTGTCCCGCCATCCATCAGCAGCGCCACTCCCAGCGCTTCAGCGCATTCCTCCGCCGTGGCACCACGCGCCACTGCCGCTCGCGCATGGTAGGAGATGCAGCCATCGCACTGCTTTACCACTGCAATCGCGAGCGCCATCAGCTCCTTCACCTTTGAGGAGAGCACACCTTCGGCGACCGCGGCCTGGTGGAGGGCCCCGAACCCTGCCCACACTTCAGGACTCGCAGTTCGAAGCGCTTTCGTTGGTTCGCGGAGCGCTGACGCAACTCCTCGGTAGTGCCCAGTAGCTGGCGTGTCAGTGTTCATGTGATGTGGTGGATCCTTCGCTTCGAGGTGGAGGGCAGGGGGTTCGGAAATCGCGGCGTTCACTAGGCGATCGAGTTCAGGGTCAGAATCAGCTTC
>DORQ01000091.1:5556-8637 GCA_003514205.1 Acidimicrobiaceae bacterium | reverse complement strand
TCGGCCGGCAGGCCATCGATGACCGTGCGCGCCTGCTTCCCCGAGCCGCCGTGCGACTGCCGGATCGCGACATCCTCGCCCGTCTGTTTTTTCCAGAACTGCGCGAACTCCTGGTTGTACGCATCGTAGAACTCACGCGTGGGGTCGTACGACACGTTGAGAAGCGTCACCTCGGCGCGGGCGTTGAAACTGAGCAGGGAGCCGAGCAGGGCGGAGACGAACACCAGCCCGGACAGAGAAACGGGAAACTTCATGCGCAGGTCTCCAGGAAGACGACATGGTAACGCGACAGGCGGAGATGCCGGAGGCAACTCGTCCCTGAGTCGCCGCTGGCGATACCTGTCTCAGCCCATCAGCGGGCGTAGATCCTGTCGAACGTGCCGCCGTCGACGAAGTGCGTGGACTGAGCCTTCGCCCAGCCGCCGAAATCGGCGATGGTCACCATGTTTACCCTGGGGAAGGTGCTCGCGTACTTCGCGGCGACCTGCGGGTCACGCGGGCGATAGTAGTGCCTCGCGACGATCTCCGTTGCTGGAATCACCGGTGCCGTCTCGACACTCCTTGCCCAACATTTTGGCTCGACCGTGTGGATCGAAGGTGAGATCACCAATCTCAAACGAGCCCCAAACGGTCATGTCTACTTCTCACTCGTTGAACCCGGATCGCAGGGTCCAGGCACTCCCTCCTTGTCTGTCTCATTGCTCAAATGGAACCGTGAGCAAGTCAACACCCGTCTGACTCGAGCCGGGGGCGCCTTTCGAATGAGCGATGGAGTTCGCGTTCGTATCGGTGGCCAACTGGAGGTGTACGGGGCTCGCAGTTTGCTGCAGCTACGAATGGTCGATATCGACCCTGAGTTCACGCTCGGCGCAATGGCCAGCGACTACGCACGCGTCCTCAGTGTGTTGGAGACCGAAGGACTTCTCGACCTCAACCGACAGCTCGGAGTTGCTCCAGTTCCGCTCCGAGTCGCAGTGATTACCAGTTTGGACAGCGCCGCCCATGCCGACTTCATCACCGAGTTGGGACGCACCTGGGCAGGAGTTGAACTTGTCCAGATCGACAGCCGAGTACAAGGTCGAGATGCACCTGAGTCGCTTCGCACTGCGCTTGGCCTGGCCATCGAACGTGCAGTGGACCTCATCGCTATCGTCCGCGGAGGCGGCGCGCGCACCGATTTGGCGGCCTTCGACGACGAATTCTTGGCTCGAGCCATTGCGACCAGTCCGGTTCCTGTGTGGTGCGGGCTCGGGCACGAGACTGACAACACGGTGGCCGACCGAGTCTGCAATCTGCGCTTCAAGACTCCGACCGCAGTGGCCGCCGCGCTGACCGAGCGCTATCAATCAACGCTAGAACTTCTCGCCGACGCCGAGCTGTTCATTCGAGAGAGCTCCGTTGCGCGACTCCACCATGCAGAGGAATTGGTCGCCCGAATCTCATCGGATCTCCTCCTCGCAGTGGAGCGCTCACTGAATACCAGCTCCCAAACCCTGGAGTCTGTGGCGGCCACCGTGTATCAGCAGGCGGGTGAGTTGTGCGGCAACGCCGAGCTGCAGGTTGCCACTCTCGACCGAGAGTTGGCATTGCTTGCAGTCGCCGCCCTCGATCGCGAGGCCGAGCGACTGAGATCCTTCGAGGCAATGATTGAGGCGAATGATCCTCGGCACTTGTTCGATCGAGGGTGGACCATGACGAGAACGAGCACGGGCGCCGTTGCATCGGCGGGCTCGGTTCAGCCGGGGGACGAACTCGTGACCACACTGGCAGATGGCGTGGTTCGTTCCGCCGTCACCAACGTCGACCACTCACCAGGGGCGTCCCCTCTCCACTAGGTTGTCTGCCATGAGCGGTGCCACTCAACAGGGAGAAGCGTTGTCCACATTGGGCTACGCCGAAGCGCTGTCGGAATTGGAAGCGATTCTTGCCCAACTCCGGGGAGATCAGGCCGATGTCGATCAGCTAGGAATGCTGGTACAACGGGCGGCAACGCTCATTGCGCTCTGTCGCGACCGGCTCACGACCGCCCGTGGCCAGGTGAATGAAATCATCGCGGGAATGGGTAACCCAGGGGATATCACCACCTGAGCGGTCCAGGGTCGAAAACCTGATCGATTTTCGACAGAATTGGGCTCCTTCACCTCCACGAGAGCCAACTTCTGCCGATGAGAGAGCCATGGCCTCCATTCAAGCGCCCCCACCCCAGGGGCGAATGCTCGATCGTTCTCCCGCAGGTGACCTCAACGAAGCTCTACGCGCCTCTTCGTTGCTGTGGAACTTCATCAACCAGCCGAACGCCGCGACCGTGATTTGCGACTCCACTGGGAGCATCGTGTGGAGTTCGCCCTCAACTGTCACTGCCCTTGGCTTTGAGGCCAGTTTCCTCAGCGGCCGCAACATCTTGAGCCTGATCGACACGGCTCGCCGGGACACGCTCGCTGGCCTCATTGCTGGCGAGCCGCCAGAGGTTGGCGACGACTTCTGTGCCGCGTTTCGGACCCAGGACAACTCCGCGCTGTGGTGCTCCGTAGAGGTTACGGAACTCCAACCAGGATCACCCGGACTCGTCCTGGTGTGTCTTCGTGACTCAACCCGACGAATAGCCGGAATGCGCTCGCTCCAGCAAAGCGAGGAACGGTTCCGAACCATCGTGAACCAGGCGCCATTCGGCATCGGCCTCCAAGACAAAGACGGGAACTTCGTCTTCCTCAACGCACGGATGAAGAAGATCTTGGGTATCAATTCTGGCTACCTCCTGCGTGACGAGGTTGCGGAGTACATCCATCCTGATGACGAGGCCAAGATCACCTCCGCCATAGCCCCTGGCGCGCCAGACACTGCGATTTCCTCAGAGATACGGTTCATTCGGCCGACGGGTGAAGTCCGGTGGTGTTCAGGAACGGTGATTCCTCAGCGAGATCATCGCGGGACCATCACCAACTACCTCTGGGCCGTTGAGGACACCACGGCCCGCGTACGTGCGGAACAAGACCAAGCTCGGCTCTACACCTTGATGGAAACTTCAAGTGACTTGGTCATGGTCCTTGACGAAGCACTCCGTCCGCAATATCTGAATCCTGC
>DORQ01000091.1:433-5372 GCA_003514205.1 Acidimicrobiaceae bacterium | reverse complement strand
TGGAACTCCAAACACTTCCTGTGAATGCGATGACCACCATCATTGAGCAAATGGGCCGGGGTGAGATCTGGCAGGGTGAACTGACGATTCTCGCCATTGATGGGGAATGGCGTCCGTTCTCGGCGATGGTCGTGCCTGACCTTCGAAGCAATGGCGAGGTGAACCAGATTTCAGCAGTGCTCCGCGATATTCGTGAGCGGAAAGACTTTGAGAAGCGCCTCGAATGGGAGGCCACTCACGATCCGCTGACTGAGCTTCCAAACCGACTCATGCTGATGCAACGACTGAGCTCGGCTCTTGAGCGCTCTGCGCGCACAGGGTCTTGGGTTGCAGTGGCATTCCTTGACCTCGACAATTTCCGAATCATCAATGAGAGCTTGGGTCACCGTGTGGGCGACTCGTTGTTGAGACAGACCGCCGAGAAACTCGACAGCCTGGTGTGGTCACGAGATATGGCCGCACGATTTGGTGCGGACGAGTTCGCCATCCTGATGGAGAACCTGGAAACCCCCGAGGAGGCCGAGGCACTGACCGAGCGGATCAGGAAGTCATTGTCAGGTCGTGTGGGCATGTCTGAAGTGGAGCTTCTCATGACCTTTTCGGCCGGCGTGGCCGCGAGTGACGGAGTGCGATGCGACGCTGCCTCTTTGGTTCGCGATGCCAATGCGGCCTTGCATGAAGCGAAAGAGAAGGGCCGCGACCGCACTGCTGTGTTCAACGGTCAAATGCGGGCCCGCGCTGTCGACCGGCTCTCCATCGAAACCGGGCTCCGCCGGGCGCTACGCCGCGACGAACTCCGGCTGTACTACCAGCCTCAAGTCGACCTCCAAACAGGAAAGATCAATGGTGCCGAGGCCCTAATTCGGTGGCAGCACCCCGACCACGGCGTTCTCGGCCCGGGTGACTTCATCCCGATCGCCGAGAAGTCTGGGCTGATCATTCCTATTGGCTCCTGGGTCATGCTTGAGGCGTGCCGCCAGCTCGCCCGTTGGTCCGTAGAGCTCCCCAATGGCCGGGATTTCACGATGGGTGTCAACCTATCGGGCCGACAGCTCATCCAACCGAAACTCATCGAGGAAATCAGCACCATTATCGAAACCACGGGTATTGATCCAGCGAAGATCGAAGTGGAAATCACCGAGTCGATCCTGCTCGATGACGTGGATCGCTCGATTCACCTCTTGGAGCGGATGAAAGCAATGGGGCTGAAACTCGCCCTCGACGATTTCGGCACGGGATACTCCTCGCTGACCTACCTCCGGAGCTTCCCAATCGACGTGGTCAAGATCGACCGAAGCTTCGTCGAGGGAATCGGTACTGACCCCGACAGCGCTGCCATCGTTCGATCAATCGTGGACCTTTCACGAACGCTTGGTTTACGCACCATTGCCGAGGGAGTCGAAACTGACGAGGAGCTCACGGTGCTTCGCAACCTTGGCTGCGACGTTGCTCAGGGCTATCTCATCTCAAAGCCGCTCGCAGCGATAGACGCTGCTCGGCTGATTTCGTATAACCCGACCTGGTAGAGCCGACAGGCCAGCGACACCCGCGTGGGGTGCACGCCAATGCTGTCAGGCAGCCGAACCGAGGTGCACCACCACTCGATCGCGCCCAGCGCCCTTTGCTTCATAGAGGGCCTCGTCAGCTCGTTGCAGTGCCTCGTCGATAGCGTTCTCGCCACTAAGAACTGAAGCCACGCCGATACTGACGCTCAGCGCCACCTCCCGATGATCTGCCCCTTTGAGGGGACTGGAACGAATTGACGAGCACACCCGCTCGGCCACCGCTCGTGCCCCTTCGACGTCGACTCCTGGAAGGACGATCGCAAACTCCTCGCCTCCAAGCCGACCAAACACATCAGTCCTTCGAAGGTGCCGTTGCGTCTCATTCGTTATCGATCGAAGCGCCTGGTCGCCCACTTCGTGGCCGAATCGGTCGTTGACCGACTTGAACTCATCTGCATCCAGAACGACGACGCAGATCGGGATCCCAAGCCCCGCAGTCGAGGCAATGAGAGCGTTCGCCTCAGCGAAGAACGCACGTCGGGTCAGAATATCTGTGAGCGAATCGTGATGGGCGAGCCACAGCAGTTCCGCCTCAAGGAGCTCCCGTCGGCCTATCTCGGTCAACATCAGCTCATTGCTCTCATGCAGTCGCATCCTGGAGGCATACTCCTCCCGTTCGGACTTGTGCCGTTCCGCGCTTGCTAGCGCGCCGACCCCGTAGAACCCCACCACCGTCGAACACTCCACCAGCCAGTCGACCAGATTCAGGTCGAAGGCGTAGGCACCCACCACCACGAAGGCAAGAAAGGCAGCCGTGTTCAGGGCAAGACTTGAGATGAACCTGTTTGGTACCAAAAGGAAGAGCGCGAGGATCATCGCTGAAAAACTCAAGAGGTGCGCGTGTGATTCAGTGGTCCGGATCATCATGATCGCCAGCATTCCTCCAACGACTGCCGCTTCGACGACCAGGATCCGCTGAAACACACCTCTTTTGAGACCTTCTGACCGAATCGACCACCACGCCCAACAACAAACGCTGGACACAGCAATTCGCACACAACCGGCCACAAGCAGGCTCATGGTGGCACCGAGGACCGGGATATCGCTCACAAAGAAGCCCAGGAACAATGTCGCCGCGAGAATCGACGCTCGCCGAGCTCGAGTCTCGTTATGTGGTCGCTGGCTGAGCTCGAACGCCGCTTCGGTCTCAGGATCCACGAAACGGCCCCGGGCGACGGAGAGCGCAAATCTGTCTGTCGCCCGATCTGTAGCGGGAGATTCCGGGTCAAGCGTCACGACATCCATATCGGCAGGTCGATGCTCGAACTTTCCCTTTACTTTGTGATCTTCGGCACACGACTAGATTGAGCACATGACCGAATCCCCAATTCCGGTAGCAGTGTGGGGAACAGGCAACATGGGGACAATCGCGATTCGGAGCCTGCCCCATACCCCTGGCCTCAGGCTCGCATCTGTCATCACCTCACGGACTGCACTCGAGGGTGTTGATGCAGGCACCCTGTTGCCAACGCCCAAGCACCTCGGAGCCGGTTGCACCACCAATCCGCAACAGGGCATCGAATCGGCCCGGGCAGTTGCCTACATGGCTTCGGGGGACACTCGCCCAGACGAGGCATTGCGTGACATTGAGTTCTGTCTACGCAGCGGTCTCAGTGTGGTCTCTCCCTCCCTGTACGCGTTGTACGACCCCGAGTCAGCACCCAAGGAAATGGTTGCGAGGGTTCGACAAGCTGCCCAAGCTGGCGGTTCCTCGCTGCTGATCTCAGGTGTTGATCCCGGGTGGGGAAATGACTGGTTGGCGTTGAACGCTGCGAAATTCTGCACCTCAATCGCTTCGATCACCTGCCAAGAGATCTTTGACTATTCAACCTACGACCAGCCCTATGCGGTTCGAGAGTTGTGTGGGTTTGGGGGCTCGATGGATGACACCCCAATGATGCTGCTGGCTTCTGTTCCAACGATGGTGTGGGGTGGCAACGTTCGCCTGCTCGGCAGGTCGCTCGGTCTCCAGATTGATTCGCTACGTGAGGAAGTTGAGCGCAGGCCCCTCGAGCAGAGCATCACGAATCGACTCGGGGAGTTTCACGAGGGCACCCAGGGGGCATTTCGGCTTCGAGTCATCGGTGCTGCCTCCGGAACGGATCGAATCATCATCGAACACGTCACTCGAATCGACCCGACCTGCGCGCCCGATTGGCCCTCGCCCGATGAAGGCGCTGGCGAGCATCGCGTCGTCATCGATGGAGATCCCTCGTTGACGGTTGTTGTTCGCGCCGACGCCCCGGGCGGCACGAGGGCCGACGGGGGCAACACGACCGCTGTAAATCGCCTCCTTGGCGCTCTACCATAGCTCGTGGCGGCGCCACCCGATATCTACGACGGTCTTTCCGCCCCGCTGGGTAGCCCCCTTCACCGTTGGGAGAATTGATGTTCATAGAAATTCCGGAGGGCGAACACCCGATCAACTATGTGTGGGGAAAGCTCGTTCCCGGTATTGGCGTTGCGGCTTCGAAGTTCGCCGGCGCGGTCTACACAGATTCCACACTCGAGTTGGAGACCTTTGAGGCGGCACGCATTCGCATGGCGCAGATCAATGGCTGCATCTTCTGTCTGGACTGGCGCACCGAGCGCGACGGGATCAAAGTGGATGCGGAGTTTGACTCCCATGTGTTGAATTGGCAGAACGAAGTCGAGACTGGAACTTCTCCGTTGCCGCTCCGTGCGCAGCTTGCAGCTGAGTATTCCGAACGGTGGGCGTTGAACCATCATGAGATCGACGAGGCGTTGTGGACACGACTACGCGCGCAGTTCTCCGATCAGGAACTCGTCGAATTGACGATGTGCCTGGGATCATGGCTGAGCTTTGGGCGCCTCAACCACGTCTTTGGTCTCGACTCAGCCTGCATGCTTCCCACCCAGTAGCACTCTCGCCGAGTTGCCGGCGTTATGGGGCGACCACCAGAAACGGCCTCATCTCAACCTGCCGCGACCTCACTGGCGCTCGTGCCCTCACGGCCAACGTCTGCCGATTCTTCGCCACTCGACCTCATCGCTGCCCTGCGGATCATTGCCGTGCTGATCATTGCNNGGGCTACGGAGCCACAACTCGAAACGGTCTCATCATTTCGAAGTCCTCATGGTCAAGGACGTGGCAATGAAATACGTACCCCTGTAGCTCCTCCCGAGTGTGCGAGCCTCCGTGGTGACTGAGCACCGAGAACGGGGCGTCAGGATCGAAGCCGAGTTCAGCGGCAGTCGGCCATTCCACGATCACTCTGGTGATGGTAAAGCCAGGAGCTACCACTGTGTCCTTCCATCCAAGCTCCCACAACGCTGGCTGCAGGAGCGGGCTCGTGGCGAACTGATCTGCCCCAGGATGCCATTCCACACCTGCTTCGGGGCGCGGTGACTGG
>DORQ01000091.1:0-295 GCA_003514205.1 Acidimicrobiaceae bacterium | reverse complement strand
TGCTGTACAGCAACGGGTCGAAACGACTTCTCCCGAGCACCCTGAACCGGCCCAGATGGAGATGCATCGGGTGGTCGTCAGGAGTCAGATTCACGAAGTTCCATTGCTCTGTCCGTCCCTGCACTGACGGAGTCGCTGGAACAGAGAAGCCGACATTGTCGAGAGTCATCCACGCTGGCGGATTGCGATCGGTCCCAACTTGGATGATCGTGACCTCGCGAGTTGCAGCTACTGCTGCCTTCATTGATTCGATCGACTCCAACGGGCGCGCCAGCCGCGGGGCTCCCCGCCCCGC
>DORQ01000266.1:13192-13384 GCA_003514205.1 Acidimicrobiaceae bacterium | reverse complement strand
CTCGAAGCTTTGATTCTGACGAATCTCACCCTCTTCCTGTTGTCATTGCCGTTGCTCATCAAGTGGCTGATGCCGAGGTTGAAGCTTGGGCTGAAGCCTGGCAAGCCCGAACGGGAAGAAGTGGCCCAGATCGGCAAGTTTGCGGCGCCCATGGTTGCCCATTCCCTCTTAAGCGATGGCGACAAAGTCGTG
>DORQ01000266.1:2993-12988 GCA_003514205.1 Acidimicrobiaceae bacterium | reverse complement strand
GTGGTGAGCATCGCGTTTCTGCCGGTGGATGTGATCATCAGCTCCAGCCATCTCCACTTCCTCGACAACGACACTGACGGCAACGGCGCCCAGGTCAAGCGCGCAGCGCGATTCACGGCCGTTTCTGTGTTGTATTCCTGCGTCGCGATGGCGGTCGTCTGGTTGCTAGCGCCATTTGTGATCGATTTCATCAGCGAGGACTTTGACGCTGCACGGAAAATGGTGCCCTGGCTGCTTGCGTTCTTGCCACTCCACGCGACCTGGCCGTTTGCTCTGAGCGGGCTACTCGGTCTGGGCCGCGTTGGGGCGCGTAGCTGGATCATGATCGGCTCTTCGGTGGTGAGCCTCGCTGCATACGCAACGCTGATTCCGTGGCTTGGCTGGAAGGGAGGAGCGCTTGGCACCATCGTGTCGGAGGTCGTTCTGTCCATTGTTGCGTGGGCAGCACTCCTGCATGCGCAACGAGCCCACGACGCGGGGCGTCGGAATGAGGCGCTGAGTGACGGATGACCGCACCGAGAACGTGATCTCGGCCCAGAACGACGAAGCCCACCACGAGAGCTCCCCACCGGTGCCGCCACGTGGCCGGTCCAAGTTGCGCACCCTGCTTCTGGCGGTGGGGATCGTGATGGCCTTGATACTGGGTGGCCTGTGGCTGAACAACAGAAACTCAGATCTGCGGGGCCAGCCCAGTCCGGCGACCACTCCTCCTCCTCCGCCAGGGCTCGGTGCACTTGAGGTCACACCGCTGGATGGGGAAACACGAGGCGTGCGGGTCGACGTGAAGGCCCCGTCCGGATCGGCAGAGATGCAAGTGAGTCAAGACCCAACCTTCGAGGCGGTGCAGTGGGTGCCCCTGGAGCCGAGTGTCGAGTTGGCCACCTTCGAGGGGTACCAAGAGGTGTTTGCCCGATTTCGTTCGTCGAGCTCTGCAACGCCGACACAGCCGGTAGTCGGCGGAGCGCTAGTCGATTCCAATCGTTCGGCAGCACTCCAGGATCCACCAGTAGCAACTGTTGCCCTGATGGGCCCGTCAGTTGTCGCAGTTTCCATTGACTCACAGCGCATCGACCGGGTTGGTGGTGGTGAGCCTGATCAGATTCTCGGCACGGTACTTGATCCAGAGAAACTCGAGGGCGACTGGAGTGTGGTGTCAACTGATGGCCGTGAGATTACGGTCACCAAGGTCGTCCGATCGACGCGACCGAACAATGTCTCCCCGATAGCCGATCCACCGGTGGTTACCTCCTCGCACGTCATTGCCCTGCATCTCGATGGTCCAGTCACCGCTGGCGAGACAATTCAGGTCACGGCACCCGATGCAACGGTGGCCGTCGAGCCGTTTACTTTTGAGCCTGCCAGCAGCAGAAGTCCCTCAGTGCATGTGAATCAACTGGGGTATCGGCCCACCGACCCGAACAAGATTGGGTTCCTTTCAGCGTTCGACGGGGAGACCGGGTTTGACTCGACCACGGGAAAGCTCGACGGGCCTGGCATTGAGTTTCCTGACCAGCCCGCCTTTTCAGTGATCGATGTGGACACCTCGGCAGTGTTGTATCAGGGCAGCGGAGTGCTGCGAGAACCCGATGAAAATGGGGAACTCGCCCGGGGTGAGCTCACCGGATCACGAGTCTGGGCTCTCGACTTTTCAACGGTTACGGCGCCTGGACGAGTCAGGATCTGTGTTGAAGTCGTCGGCTGCTCAGGAGTGGTCACTCTCTCAGAGACTGCAACCTGGCGACAGGCAGTTGCGATGATCTCTCGGTCCTTGCACTATCAACGGAGCGGAATCGCCCTCGGCGAGCCCCAGGCTTCCTTCAGCCGGCCACGGGCTGACCATGCTGAGGATGAGACAGTGGTTCGGGAGACGGCGCTCACTCAACTCGAGGCGTCCACCATGGCCGATGATGAGGTGTTCGACGCGTTGAAGCGCAAGAAGGTTGGCGATGTTGTTGAAGGCGCTTGGGGAGGCCACTTCGACGCTGGGGACTGGGACAGGCGAATCCAGCATCTGTATGTGGCCCGAGACCTCTTTGACCTCGTCCAACTTGCGCCAGGAACCTATGGCCAGTTCGACCTCAACATCGATGAATCGGGCGATTCAGTGCCAGATCTCGTGGATGAGGCGCTGTGGAGCGTGGACTTGTATCGCCGTATGCAGCGATCTGACGGTGCCATTCGTGGCGGCGTTGAGGCGAGTGGATTCCCAGCCATGGGGGTGAGCTCATGGGAGGAAGACCTCGAACATTACGCCTTCGCCCCAGACTCTTGGAGTTCCTACATCTATGCGTCTGTGGCGGCCGAGGCATCGCTCATACTGCGAGAGATCGACCCTGAGCGCGCGCAGCAGTATGAAGACTCAGCTCGGTCGGCGCTTCTGTGGGCAGACAAGCAGCCCGAACCAAGCGGCGAGGAGGCACGAAACTCAACTGCAGCGCAGCGCTCAACAGCGCATGCGGTCTTCTTGCGAATTGAGAATGATCCTGCTCATGGTCGTGTGTTTGAGGAGCAGGGACCGTTCACTTCCGGGGTGAAACTCGAACTCGAATGCCACCTCAACGAATGGTGCGACGCTGGCTGGGCGTATCTCCGTGCCCCAGTTGATCGCACCAACCCTGCGGTGCGAGCGAACATCATCGAAAGCTATCGAGCGTCAGGCGCGAGTCTGCAGAACGCGATTCGGACCACGAAGTTCGGATTTGGGCTTGAACATCCATCGATTCCGTTGATCTGGGGCTTTGGCATTGGGGGCACGCCGCATGCAATGGGTCTCCTTCGTGCCTACCTGGTGACGGGTGACCGTTCATTCTTGGAGACCTCGATTGGGGTGGCCTCTACCTCGCTCGGCGCCAATCCGTTGAACCAGAGTTACATCACAGGGATTGGAGACAACCCACCCAAGAACCCTCGGATCGTCGATACGTTGGACGGGCCCATCCCAGTGGTGAGCGGTACGCCGGTGTACGGGGCTCACCTCCTCGAACCAGGTACTGATTGGGTTCGGCAGTACTTTCTTGAGCCTCAACAAACGAAGCCATTGGGGGCTTCGTTGCCCTACTTGTATTCCTACTTTGACCTTCCAAACGTCGGGGCAATGAGTGAGTTTACGATTCAGCAATCCCATGGCCCCTCGATCTGGGTGTTCGGCATCCTGGCGGCCTCAGGAATCGAGCTACCCGCCTCGTTGGACAGCGTGGCTCTTGAGCGGTAACTCGACGAGATCTCTAGTCCTACTGCAAACTGACAGTTGCCAAAGATCCGTTGGCGTGAGGAGTACGTGACCTGTGGAAATCTCAGCCATCTTTGAGGCCATTCGGCGACGCCTGCTCGTCGTTGGGGTGTTTGGCCTTCTCGGAATTGTTGGTGGCTATCTCAACACGAGTGGGACCCCCATGTACCGGGGGGTGGCGGTGCTCACGATCTCGGCACCGACAGCATCTGGGATCAACGTGGCGCAAACCGACCGCTACATCACCGGGGAGGTCACACTCATCGGCAGCGGCCAAATCCTCGAGGCCGCGGTGAAGTCGACCGGCGGAAAGATTACCGGGCGCGACTATGCGGAAGGCTTAGAGGTGGAACAGCGGCCCGAATCCGATCTGGTCGAGATCAGATTTTCGAGCCCCTCGGCGGAGTTGGCCGCATCGGGAGCTAATGCCGTTGCCGACGCGTATCTCGCGTTCAGCAAAGCTCAACAAGACTCGCAGTTGAAGGGCAAACTCGAGGTGATTGATGCGGAGTTGGCTGCGACGAAAAAGGAATTCGACGAGGTTGCGGCTCAGATCAACGAGAAGGTTCGTGTCGCTGCGGGTTCAGCCGCGGGCGCTGCCCAGGTTGATGCAACCCTTGTGGCCCCAGATCTCGTGTTTCGACGCGATCAGCTCAGCGCAGAGAACCTTCGCCTCTTGAACGTCAAGGGTGAGCTCGCCCAGCTCGCCGACGCCGGCCCCACTGCCTCACTCGTCGAGCGGGTGACTCCCCCGTCTGATCCTGAGGGAACCTCCCGGAAACTGGCGCTTGGCCTCGGTGGCCTGCTGGGAGGCAGCCTTGGGGTTCTGGTTTCGCTGGCGATGGCACAGTTCTCGGGCCGCGTCGTCACCACCGACGAGATCCAGTCTCGGCTTGGGGTAGCGATCCTTGGATCAGTGAAGCGCGGCAAAGAGAGCTCTGACGCTTCACGTAAAATCCTCGAGGCCGAGCAGCTGAAATCCGATGGGGTGATCGAGCAAGTCTGCGTGATCGCTGAGGCGAGTAGCGATACCCATACTCCCACTGTTGCAGTCACAACTGTCTCTGGCGCAGGGTCGGCAGGCATCGCGCTGAGAATGGCACGACAACTGTCCGCTCAAGGGCAATCGGTGCTCCTGATCGACGCAGATGCTCACGGGTCAGCACTGTCGTCCACGTTGGGAGATTCCAACGCTGCAGTGATCGAGTCGTCCACTGATTTCCAGTCGCTGCCGAAGGCAGCTTGTATAGCGACGGGTAACCCCGGGATTTCGTTCCTCAGCCTCGGGACTGGTGAGCCCGGCCAAGCCCTGCGACGGGAAGCGATCGCGGATCTGCTGGTCGGGCTGGGCGACAAGGCTGACGTCTTGATCTTCGACCTCGGGGTATTGATGGGCTCGGCATTCGGGGTCCACCTGACACGCGCCGTTGATGTTGTGGTGATCGGTATTCCCGCAACAGGCTGTGAGGACCGCGAGCTCGACGAAGCTGGTGAGCAACTCGACAAGACTCAGGCGCGACTCGTTGGAGTGACTCTGAGCTAGCAGGGTTGTTACTCGGCGGTAGCGACCTCGATGCGGTCCTGCTTCCACTCCCGCGCAGACTCAAGCGCGGCAGTTGCTTGGTCCAGAATCTCATCGGTCGAGAACGCGTGTGCTGGGTAGCAGGCGACTCCCGCCCACATGGTGTGTTGGCCATGGCGGCTGGTGAGATTGCGGCGGATTCGCTCCACAGTCCACACAGCGCCGTTCTCGGGCGTGTCCTCCAAGATGAGGGCGAAGCTGCCATCGGCCATACGGCAGGCGGTGTCAGCGTCGCGCAGCGTCTGGCGAATCGAGGCCGTCACGCGGGAGGCGTCAGCTTCTGGCGATCCAGGTCCCCCGTTTCCTTCAGTGACCTCAAGGAGTGCGACAGCGACTGGACGGAGATGGCGTCGTGCCGAGGCAATTCGCGCATCGAGAGCAACTTTGAAGTAGGCCTCCGAGAACAGGCTGGTCTCGGGATCGGCGAGGAGTTGGGGGTCGGTTGGGTCGGCCAGCGTGGAGTCGAGACCAGAAAATGGGGCAGTGGCGTCATCGAACTTACGGTCGAATGAGCCAGCCTGAGGATGTGCCTCCAAGTACTCAGCGAGCGCAGAACGAGCAGCATCGCGTTCGTCCAATGCAGAGTTCAGGTCGGCTTGAAGCCTGTCTGAATCAGCTCGAAGCGCCAGAACCTCATGCGTCTGCGAGCTGTTCGCAACCTCGGTGGGTGTAACAGCGCTGGTCGATTCTGAGGTCGACTTCTTCATGGCGGAGAACGCAACGAACGTGCCTCCGATTCCAGCAGCGAGGCCAGCGAGAGCTGCGGGTGCCCAACTTCCAATTGACTGAGTGGCGCCAACGCTGAGGTGGTCGAGGCCGAATTGAATTGATGCTGAAATCTGTGTCATATCCACCCCAATCCATCGGCATCTTGGCCCCGAAGTTGAGCCTAGATTGATGCTACTTCGGAAGATCCTCGGTGTTTCGGTGAAGTTGCGGCGAATATCAGCGAATGCGCTAGTTCGCGGACTGTTCGCGATGCTCGCGGCCGAGGCGGAGGAGGTCGGCCATGATCGTGGCGAGTTCGAAATCCTTCGGCGTATAGATCGCGGCGACACCTTGGTTGATAAGGACGGAACGATCGGTTTCTGGGATGATTCCCCCCGCCGTCACCGGGCAGGTAAGGCCTTCGGCGCGAATCAGTCGAATAACCTCCGGAACGAGTTCTCCATGGCTTCCCGAGAGAATTGAGAGGCCGACCACGTCCACATCCTCGTCTCGTGCTGCGGCCGCGATCTGTTCGGGGGTGAGGCGGATTCCCTGGTAGATCACCTCAAAGCCAGCATCTCGTGCTGCCACAGAGATCTGTTCGGCGCCGTTGGAATGTCCATCGAGCCCCGGCTTGGCGACGAGAAGACGAATTGGGCCTCCCGCGAGTTGCTTCATTTCCTCGGCGATCGCTCCGAGTCCTGTTTCGCCCGCCGAGACCCCGGCGCCGGCTGCGACACCCGTTGGCGCACGGTATTCGCCAAAGACCTCACGAAGGGCACCGGCCCACTCGCCAGTCGTGCCACCCGCTCGGGCGAGCGCAATGCTGGCTGGCATGATGTTCTCGTCAGTTGTTGCGACCCTGCGAAGTTCATCCAGTGCTGCTTGCACTGCGGCGCTGTCGCGTTCTGCTCGCCACTGTTGCAGATCTGCAATCGCCTGCGCTTGAACTGCGGGATCCACCTTGAGAATGTTGTCCTCGCCCGAGAGCGGGCTATCTGCGGATTCAACGAAGGCGTTGACTCCGATGACCATCTGCTGGCCCGATTCGATTCTGCGCAACCGGCCAGCATGGCTGCGAACGAGTCGGCCTTTCATCTCATCGATCGCTTCGAACGCGCCACCGAGTTCAAGGATTTCATCCAGCTCAGTTTGCGCAGACTCGATCAATTCAGAGGTCAATCGCTCCATAACGTGTGAGCCATCGAAGATGTCCTCGTATTCGAGGAGGTCAGTTTCAAACGCCAAGACTTGTTGCATACGCAGCGACCATTGCTGATCCCACGGCCGGGGAAGACCTAGCGCCTCGTTCCACGCGGGGAGCTGAAGCGAACGTGCCCGCGCCGACTTGGACAACGTGACCCCGAGCGCCTCCAAAACGATTCGCTGCACGTTGTTTTCAGGCTGAGCTTCAGTGAGTCCGAGCGAATTGACCTGAACGCCGTAGCGGAATCTGCGAGCTTTTGGATCGGTGATGCCGTAGCGCTGCTCAGTGAGCTCATCCCACATTCGTGTGAATGCCCGCATCTTCGCTGTTTCTTCCACGAAACGAATGCCAGCATTCACAAAGAAGGAGACAGAGGCGACGATTTCAGTCATCCGTTCCGCTGGGACCTGACCGGAGTCCCTCACGGCGTCAAGGACCCCAATGGCGCATGCGAGCGAGTATGCGATTTCCTGTGACGGCGTGGCGCCCGCTTCTTGCAGGTGATACGAGCAGACATTCATGGGATTCCAGAACGGGACGTTCTCGTTGCAGTATGCAAACATGTCCACGATGAGGCGCCGACTGGCGGCCGGAGGAAATATGTAGGTCCCTCGGCTCAGATACTCCTTCACGATGTCGTTCTGGGTTGTTCCTCGAAGTTGTTTCGAGTCGATCCCGTGATCAGCAGCGTTGGCGACATAGAGCCCGAGCATCCATGCCGCGACGGCATTGATCGTCATTGAGGTGTTCATCTCGCCTTGGGGGATACCCTCGAGAAGCTGGCGCATGTCTCCGAGGTGGGCGACAGGAACTCCAACCTTGCCAACCTCGCCGCGTGACATCAGGTGGTCTGCGTCATAACCAGTTTGCGTGGGAAGATCGAACGCGATCGAAAGCCCGGTTTGGCCCTTCGCGAGATTTGTTCGATACAGCGCGTTGCTCGCGGAGGCGGTGCTATGCCCGGAATAGGTCCGCATCATCCAGGGACGCTCGGGTCGAGTTGAGGAGCCGTTTGATTCGGTCATGGCTCTATTCTCTCGAATTCTCCGCTTGTTGAGCGAACTGAGAAGCGAGAGGGCCTGCCCCGGGGCGAGGAGAGGTGCCGGGCGGAGTGGAGTTCACGAAAGCGCCGGCAGGGCCGACAGCGATGCGTTGGAGGAGGAGATGTGTCCCCCACCCCGTAGATCCCGACGTTCGCCAGCGGGGGCGATGTCCGCTGACGTAGTTGGTATCGTCAGTTCTGAGGAATACTTGAGAAGAAACTTGAGGATTCTCTTGGTCCGTCGACCTTGATCTTGCCCCGGAGGATGCATGAAAGCCGCAGAGTCATTGTTCCTCGGCAAGGATCTTCTGCCCTGGTTGCTGCTCGCTGTGGGTGCTGCCTTGGCGGTGGCGAACCTGGCTGCGGTCCTGCGCCCGCCGTTGATTGATCCGCAATCTCCAACCTCCGCTCGTCGAGAACCACCCCCGTGGCGAAAGGTTGCCCTCCCGATTTGCATCGGTCTCGCGATCTCCATTTGGGCGATCGCCTCCTTGCTGAAGTAGGGAAGTGCTGGCTTGTATTTCGGAGCAGCGCCGCGACGCTTCTCCTCGAAACTACGGTGCGGCGAAAAGGATGGTCCGCATTGGTTCGTAGTACGCCTTTGAGTCAGGCTCGTGAAGGGTTTGGGGCGCCCTCGTTGCTGCGAGCGTTTCGATCACTCGTTGGCACTTGCCTTCGAGGGTTAGGTAGTTGTCGGCGTTGACCACGAAGATGGGCCGCGACCCAGCCCGTTTCAGCGCTTCGGTTGCGAATTGCACTGGGTCGCTGGCGAGGTTGCGCTCCTTGTAGTCCACCCAATCAACCCGCTCCGGTGCTTCGAATCGTGGATAGGTGAGGAGTTCGTACGACGGATCATCGAGTTCCCGCGACACTGCGGGTCCAAGTTGATCTGGGCAGAGAATCACGAGACCTGCGGGCGAGGAATCCCTGATGTTTTGGGCCACTTCATCAGATTGTGTGCGTGTTTGGCGTTCGACGAAGAAGGAGCCAACGAGAGCGAATACTGCGAAGAGCGCCAGCGCCGCTTGCTGCAGTCTGCCTCGAGGTAGTGAATTCAGGCCCAGCGCGATCAAGATGACAACGAAAGGAAAGTAGACAGCGGCGTACCGCGGGTGGAACGCCATCTTGTTGACGATCCCCACAGCGGTGGCAATCGAGGTGGTCGCCAACAGCAGTGCCAGTGGCCACCTCGCCTGCACGGCTGGAGAGAATCTGATGGCAACCTCTTCGCCGGAGCCGGCCCGCTGTCGTGAGAAGATTCCAAGAAAGATCAGAATCACGCTGAACACCATGCCGAGCTGCGCCTCCGAGAATGGGCCCCCATGGAAGTCGTTCAACGACATCATGATCAGGGTCGCCGGTCGGAATGACGGCCCCCAGGGAGTGCCAGTGTGTTGGGCCTGATACAGCATGGTGGGCAGCCACGGCAGAAAGCTCAATGCGCCTAGACCCATGGCGAGGATGATCTCCCCAGCGTGATTTCGGGCCGCACGGTCACCACGTCGATGGGCGCCAATGAACTTGCCGAGGAGAAGGCAGCCGGTACCGATCAGGAGCCAGAGCGACCAGTAGTGAGTCCACAGCAGCGCTGCGGTCACGACCATCAGCCCAGCAAGGCTGAACTTGTTCGATTTCTCCAGTGCCTGTGCCAACAGGAGATACAAAACGAACACCAACGCAATGACGAGTGAGTACATGCGCGTCTCGCTGCCGTAGCGAAAGCTATAGGGCGAAATTGCGACCACGAGGGCGAGGATCCAGGCGGTTCGCCATCCTCCAACTCTCCGTCCAACCAGCCACGCGAGCGGAATGGTGCTGAGTGAGATGACACCGCTCAGCGCACGTACGGCGCCATCTTGGTCTCCGAAGATCTTCATCCAACCGTGCAACAGGACGTAGTACAGCGGTGGGTGGCCGTCGTGACGGAGTGCTGAAGTGAGATCCTTGAGGGGCAGCTGAGCAATGTTGACGCTGAGGGCCTCATCAAGCCACAGTGGCGACGCGATCATGAACCGACGCACAACTGAAATGAGAATCGTGACTGCGAGCAGGGCCTGGAGCGGCCGACCGGCGATGTGCTGAATCTGTGTTCGTACCGATCCAGGCGAGGTCTCAGGCCGGCGTTCCTCGCTCGGGACAGTTGTGTCTTCGGTTGTGGTCATAGGTTCTGCGGACTCACCCTTGCGAATTTTCCGGCTGCGGAGGCTGTGAATCGTGCACCGGCTGT
>DORQ01000266.1:414-2852 GCA_003514205.1 Acidimicrobiaceae bacterium | reverse complement strand
CGTGCGCCGGCTGTGAATCAACCGAGCGTGACTGAGGCCTGGCAGCGGGCCGCTCGAGTCGCGACACAGCTCCCGCGAGCTCCGCGATCTGTGCGCGATCCTCAGAGTTGAGGTACCGGAGTGCCTTGCGCGCTGGTCGCAGCACTGAGAAGCTCGCACGCCTCAAAGCGCTCGACTTCGTCCATGGGTTCTCCGTTCCCGCCGGAAAGTCGAGGCGCGCCGCAGCTCTCCTGAATCGCGTCCATTCCAAGATCTTCGCGAAGTTGTCCTGCTGCGCTGAATCGAGTTGAAGGCTGGAGGGAAGGTGAGCGAAAAGGTGCCCGGGCTCGTACATCTCCGGATAGAAGTTCTCGAAGGAGTAGCTCGAAGGGTTCACCCACCACGGCCATTCAGCGCCGTACTGGGGCCAGCCAAGCGTGTGGAACGGTTGCGGTTCGGTGAAGTGCTCGGGATGAAGGGTTGCGGCAATGTTGAAGTACAACGCCCACTCGCAGATCATCGAGTCGTCGGTGACCGTTTCGAGTAGATCGAAGGCTTCTGTCCAGAAACTCCTCCTCATGATCTGTGGCATGTGGGACCCGTAGGCGAGTCGGGGAAAGCCGAGGTAGTTCAACGCCTCACTTGTGACGTGCTGCGCCTCGTCGAACGGGGTCTCGTCGCCAGGCCACGCCGCAAGATCGTAAAAGTAGTACCCGGTGTCTTGGACGCCATCGGTGAAAAATGACCGATCGATGGCTCGTAGCGGGCGGTAGTCATCATCGGACAGAACGAAGGTTTCCTCGACGGCGCCCGAGGCGATTGCCGCCCGACGAAGAACAACGTTGCGTCGGACGTGGTCAAGTTCTGCAAGGTCGTTCCCGGTGAGTCCGGTGATCTCGCGATCTTCGAGCAACGTGAAGTCCGGGTTGCTGAGCGAGCGATGGGTGGACGCGGGAGCGACAACCACCGCCCGGGTTACCCAGGGAAGGAAGTGGCGAACGTGCTGCCAGGTTTCGTTCAGAATGTCTGGACGGTTGGAGAGGTACAGGATCTGCATGGTCGCTGTTCACGCTAGTTCGGGAGGAACCTCGCGGAGTGACACGAGCCACGCTGAGTAGCCTCGTTCCATGGCGAATGACCCCACCACCGACACAGCATTGAATCCCTTCTTCGGCACCGACCTCGATCGGGCCAAGGATGTGCTCGACTGGCTGTGGGACCATCGAGACGATGTGATGGACCTCGCAAACCGTCTTCCCAAGATTCTCGAAGCGGCAGGGCAGTCCATGAGCTCAGCGGGCGACGGGGCAACCTCGGCAGCGTCACTGCTCATCGGCACGAACGACACGCCAGGTGCGGCCCAACTCACGAAGACCGCAAGCGAGACGCTGCTGGCATGCCAGCATGAACTCGAGCGACTCAATGCGTTGATCGACGGGGTTGCTGAGCACCTCGACAACGTAAACATCCCGGGTGTGTCGCGCCCGTTCGACAAGGCTGCGGCTCAGCTCAGAGAGGGTGCCAAGCGAGTCGATTCGTTGGGTGACGCGATGGTTGGGGTTGCTGGAAGCATCGAGAGTCTGGGTGGGCAGGTCGGGCAGGCAGCAGTTGGGCTCCAGACGGTGGGCGAACAACTTGGCCGGACTGGAACCACGCTGGGATCGCTCCTCGGCGGACGTGAGGCGAAGCGTGCTGGATCGAGCGCTCAGGGCCGGACCGCCAGCGAGGAGGTCAAGCGCGCCGAAGGTACACGCAGCGAGACCGGAGGCGCGGGTGGACTGACCACAGGGCCCTCCTCGAAACCCGGTACCGCTGGCGGGGTGGGCAAGATCGGCGACTTGCTTGGCGACAAGTAGTTGGCGAGGTCAAACCAGTAACGACGAAACCCCCGCCGTAGCAGGGGTTTCGAGTGGAGCGGGTGAAGAGAATCGAACTCTCGTATGCAGCTTGGGAAACTGAAAAGAGGCGATCTCCCCGAGGCTTGAAACGGCCAAAAGCCCAGAATTCTGGGATTCTGCATCCCGGCCCGTACCGGCGTATCACCTCAGATTCCAGCCCGTAAGGTCACGCTAAGGTCACGCNNGTCACAGCAATAGGTGACGGCCGCCAATCGGTCCTTGGAGGTCGTCAGTCCAAAGGAATGCTCCCTGCCGCTGCACCCGTCGCGTGCGTGGAACGTCCACGATGACGCTTCGATTGCTGATGCGCCCGAAATGGTATGTCAATGGCCCGAGTGTCCCGAACGGCTCTCGCACGACCTATCCGTTGAATCAGAATGTACAGAATTTTACCTATCAAGTTCAGATAATTGCTTGCAGTGGATGGCGCCCTACTCCTCGTCGTCCAGGTCAACGAACCGGTCGACCGCCGGGTCGAGCAAAGCGTCGACCTTGGCGTGTGCGCCTTCGTCCCGCTCCTGGCCCTTCGCCGTCAAGAGGGCGACCACCGCCGGATGGATT
>DORQ01000266.1:0-295 GCA_003514205.1 Acidimicrobiaceae bacterium | reverse complement strand
GGGCGACCACCGCCGGATGGATTTCGGTGGCGATGATCACGGGGATGCCATCAGCTCCCAATAGGTGTCCACAACACGTTGACATCGGTAGGGATGGCGAGGGTCTGTTCGCTGTGCGGCGAGCTATCTTCGAGCCGTCGTGTTGCTCGCTGGGTTCGCTGGCCAGCGCCGCGCGATCATCTCGACCGGTGGACGCCGGAGGACGACACGGCGTCGGTGTTCGTTGGCGAGCCGGGTGGACCGCTCGGATCTGTCTCGTTGCAGACCTGCTTCGACGAGGCGCGGGCACGATGGC
>DORQ01000270.1:2480-13049 GCA_003514205.1 Acidimicrobiaceae bacterium | reverse complement strand
GCCGCAGGCGTCGACGCGCCCTCGGGCACAGGGGTCGGCGCAGCAGTGACCACTGGCGCCGTTGTTGGGGGAGGCGGCTTTGCAGTGCGGACAGTCAATGTGACCACTTCACCAGGACGCAACGGCGTGCCCGGGAGGGGCAATTGGCTGGTCACGGCTCCGTCGAGAGGGTCGGCAACCGACCCTTCCTGGTTCACCCGTCCAACAACGAATCCCACCCCCGATAGCTGTTCACTCGCCGAATCAATGTCTTGGCCAACTACGTTGGGCAGGGCAAGTGGAGGGCCGCCCAATGACACCACCAGATTGATCGAACTGTCGCGGTCCTTCACCGTTCCGGCAGGCGGATCAGCGCTAATGACTCCTCCAGCTGGAACGGTCGGGCTGTCTTGGTAGAGCACCGACCCGAGTTGAAATCCTGAAGCGCCGATACGAAACGCGGCGCCTTCAATCGACAAGCCTGCCGTCTCTGGGACTGGCCGCGACGCTGGTCCTAGGGAGGCTCGAAACGCGATGGCCCGGCCCCCGAGGACAGTCGCACCCACCGGAAGGTCTTGGCCAATGATGATTCCCTTCGGTACGGTCTCGGAGTTCTCGCGGGACACCGATGGTGCCAGACCCATTCGTTTCGCCTTCTTTTCAGCCGCCTTCTCTTCCATCTGTACGAAATCGATCACGGTGATGATCTGTGGGCCCCTGCTCACAACCAGGGTCACCTTGCCGCCTCGGTCGAGGGTGGAAGCCGGAGGAGGGTCTTGGGAAATCACGAGCCCGCGCTTCACTGTCGAGGAATAGTCGAACTCCACCTCACCGCGCAGTCGAACCTCCTGAACTGCGGCCAACGCGTCGACCTGAGTGTCGCCAGTGATCCGAGGGACCGAAACCTCGAACAGCTTCCCAGCCACAATGTCGAGCGGATTCAACGTCGGAGAGAAGCCAAACAGAAGAATGCATCCGAACGCGAAGGCGATCACTCCTGCCACTGGCCACGTTCCCCGATGACCAGATGACAACCCACCGCCGAGTGCGTCGGGCAGTACTGGGCTCACGGAGAGGAGGTGGTGGAAACGGACGGGACAGTGGTGCTCGGTGCGACCGTGCTCGTCGGTGACGTCGAAGCGACCCCGACGGTGAGCTTCACGACTGTGCCGGGATCGACAAGGGTGCCCGCTGCCGGGTTCGAATCGATCACTCGGCCAGCATTTGGATCGCCCGCTGGAACTGACTGAGGCACCACCTCTGCCTCCAAAGCACGCTCCTTGAGCGCCGCCTTAGCCGCATCCTCTGCCTGGCCCTTGACTGCTGGGACCTTGACCTGCTCGGGCCCAGTGGAGACAAGGATCTTGACGACCGACTTCGGACTCGCAGTTCCCGTCGGATCGGTTCCGATCACTTGGTCCTTCTTCACCGTGGGTGAAGCTTGCGGAACTACCTCGCCCACCGTGAATCCAGCTGCAACCAGTGCTTTCTCAGCGTCAGCGACTGTTTTGCCAGCCACAACAGGAATGGGCGCAGTTCCGGGTCCGCCAGAGACCTTGAGGCGAATCTCACCAGCCGTCGGGATTGGCTGATCTGCCGCTGGCACAGTCTCAACCACAGTGCCTTCGGGAAGCTCCGAGTCCACCTTCTCGACGACCACCGAGAACCCTGCTGTTTCGAGCAGCTTTTTGGCGTCGGCCTCCGTCGCTCCAGTCACCTTCGGCACCGTCGTCATCGCGGGCCCTGAACTCACGGTGATCAGCACGTTGCTGTTCTTGCGAAGCTTGCTGCCGGCCTCAGGGCTTTGGCGGAACACCACGCCCTTGACTGCGGAGTCTGAGGGTTCGGATTTCACCTGCGGATTCAATCCCGCCTCTCGAATTGCGGTAACCGCCTCCGCCTCCTCAAGACCTGTCACGAACGGCACATCTACTCGTTCCACCACAGCATCGCGTTCATCGTTGAGGCTCTTGATGAACCAGAACCCAAGCCCGGCCAACAATGCAAGAAGAACAAGGATCGCCGTGTAAAACAACCCGTTCTTGGAAGACGAGGGTGCAGCCTCGGAGCCAAGCGCCACTGGCGCGGGGCTCGACGGCACCGGGTTCATCGGCGCTGCAGCAGCCGCTGCGGGGCCCTGTTGCACAGGCGCTACCCGAGGAGTGATCCGAGTTGCGTTCGGATCCTCCGAAACCGTGGGATTGATTCTGGTGGCATCGGGATCAACCACAGGAATCGCTTGCGTTGGAGCGGTAATGTGCGCGCTGAGTGCCTGCTCCGCCAAGGTCACACCGCCATCTAGCCAGCGGCGCAGGTCAGCCCGAAGATCCTCGGCCGACCGATACCGATCATCTGGGTTCTTGGCCAACAGCCGAAGAATGACTGCCTCCAGTCCCGGTGGCATGCCGCTGATCAGCTCAGAGGGAGGTTGGACACGCTCCTGAACGTGCTTATACGCGATCGCAACTGGCGAATCTCCTACGAAGGGCGGGCGACCGCAGAGGATCTCAAAGAGCACCACGCCCAGCGAGTACAGGTCGCTACGCGCATCCACTGCGAACCCTTGCGCCTGTTCGGGAGAGAAATAGGTTGCGGTACCCATCACGGAGCCCGTTTGCGTGAGCTCCTCTGAGACCGAGGACAATGCTCGAGCAATTCCGAAATCGGCAACCTTGGGAATCCCGCTGGAAGAGATCAACACGTTGCCTGGCTTCACATCACGGTGCACCACCCCGCGCTGGTGGGCAACACCGAGTGCTCCTGCCACATCGAAGGCAATCTCGGCGGCCCGACGTGGATGAAGGGGCCCTGTTGCACGGAGAATCTCCGCGAGCGATTGACCGTCCACATACTCCATGACGATGTAGTAGGTACCGCTCTCGGCGCCCCAGTCATAGACGCCCACGATGTTTGGGTGTGTCAGATTGGCTGCAGACTGTGCCTCCCGACGAAACCGCTCGACGAACGACGGGTCGGTGGCGAATTCTGGGAACAACACCTTGACCGCAACTGGCCGATCGAGCGCGCTATCGCGCGCCAAGAACACCTCGGCCATTCCACCACGCGCGAGGCGCCGGTGGATTTCGTAGCGGCCGCCGAGAACGACGGGCTCTGGGGGGTTCGGGGATTCGGGAGAGGTCATGGGCACTTTCACAATAGTGAGCGAGGCTCACCAAACGGGGTCAACTGGGCCAAGAGTTAGGAACCGGGTGTTGGGCCGGCGGGTTTGGACGAGGGAATTGGAGTGAGCGCCGCCTGCATCACCTTGTTGGCGATGGGTGCAGCGACTGTTCCACCAGTCTGCTCGCTCGCTCCCGGTTGGGCCTGAACGAGCACCGCAACAGCCACGGTGGCAGGTTGGCCCGGCGGGCCCGCAAAGGTGATGACCCAGGCGTGAGAACTTGGAACGGGCGTGCCGAGTTGGGCAGTGCCTGTCTTGGCGCCCACGTCCACTCCGTCAATTGCGGCCGCTTTCGCAGTGCCGTCAGTGACCACCTCAATCATCGCTGCGCGCAGGATCGCCGCGTTCTCCTTGCTGATCGCAGCGGTCGCAACCGAGTCGGAATACTCCTTGATGGTTGCGCCCGACCCGTCACGGATACTCGACATCACGTGGGGAGTCATCTGATTTCCGCTGTTCGCAATTGTGGCAGCCACCAGCGCCATCTGCAGTGGCGTGGCTGAAACATCTCCCTGCCCAATCGAGGCTTGCGCCAGTGCTGGGGTGTTTTCGAAGATGCCAGCACCGCCCGGAACCGCTCCATCACGCAGGCGTTTGCCGTAATCGGTGGGAAACACTGAACTGACTGGTTTCGGAAGATCAATGTTTGGCGCTGATCCGAAGCCGAACTTCTCAGCGGTTCTCACCATCTGCTCTGGACCGATGTACTCCGCGCCCATTTGCGCAAAGGCGCTATTGCACGAGACCCGCAATATCGCGACAAGGGTGCCGCCACAGCTCGATCCGCCAAAATTCGATAACGGCCTATTGGTTAGCGGGGCCGTGTAGTTCCGGGCCACCGGGAAGTCTGGAGAGTCAGCCGTGATGACTCCGGACTCAAGTCCTGCTGCGGCCGTGACCACCTTGAAGGTGGAGCCTGGGAAATACCGCTCACGGTAGGTCTTTGGCAATGTTGGTTTCGCTGGGTCCGCCGCGAGTGCAGTCCGAAAAGCTCGTGCCGTCATGGTGTCATTAGTCGACGTGAGGTTCGGATTGAACGACGGATATGACCACATCGCCAAGAGGGCGCCCGAGCGCGGGTCGATGGCAACGACGGAACCGACCTTTGTGCCGAGCGCCTCGCGGGCGGCGGACTGCACATCAGCGCGAAGCGTTAACTCGACGGTTCCGACGTTTGGCGTTTCGGTGAAGGGGCTCAACAAGCCCTTGAGTTGGAACTCCGCCGACTGTCCTGAGAGCTGCTCGTCGTAATACTTCTCTACGCCGTCGGAACCGAAAACGAAGGAGTAGGTGCCAATGATCTGCGCGAAGAGCTCATCGGTGGGGTAGGTCCGTTGATAGGCGAATCGACCGTCGCCTTCGACTGAATGGGCAACCACTTTGCCATCTGCGGTCACGATGTCGCCCCGCGGTCGATTGAAATCGCGTTCCACCTTTCGTGAGTTCCCTGGCTTGTCGTTGAGCGATTTCGCAGTGGCAACCTGAACCACGTTGAGTTGAACAAATAGCGCCAAGTAGCACAACGCGAGAAAGGTCCCCGCCTTTCGAATCTGGCGGTTCATGCCTTCACCGAAAGCACAGTGGTGAGTTCTTCACCCTCATTCTCGCGACTCAGCGGATGCGAATCGGATAACCGCACGAGCAGCGCAACCAAGGTCCAGTTGGCCAGCAGCGAACTCCCGCCGTAGGAAACAAATGGCAGCGTCACCCCAGTGAGAGGCAGGAGTCGAATGACTCCGCCCATAATCAGAAAGGCCTGAAACCCAAGGAGCAAGGTGAGACCAAACGCGAGCAGTTTCGCGAAGGGGTCGGTGTTTCGAAGCGAGGATCTCATTCCGCTTCCGATGAGCAACAAAAACGCAACCAGCACTGCCGTGGCGCCTGCCAGGCCGAGTTCCTCACCGATGATGGCGAAGATGAAGTCGGTCTCCTGATACGGAATTCGTCCAGCAATTCCCCGACCAAGCCCCGATCCAGATACGCCGCCCCAGGCGAGTGCATACGAGGACTGCACGATCTGAAATCCCTTGCCTTGAGCGTCGCTCCACGGGTTCAGCCACATCGCCACACGCGTTTGAACGTGGGAGAAGTACATCCAACTCAGGTATGCACCCCCAGAAAACAATCCAAGGCCGACAATCAAATAAGAGACTCGCTCGGTTGCGACCCACAGGACACCCAGGAACAGCATGTAGAACAGCAGGGCCGACCCAAGATCGCGCTGGAACATCATGACCATCATGGCGAATCCCCAAGCCACCAGTACCGGAGCGAGGTGCTTTGGATCGGGAGTTCGGAAGGGACCCAGCTTGAAGGTGGCTGTCCGAAGCAACTCGCGGTGCTCGACCAGGTAGGCGGCGAAGAAGATCGCTAGGGCGATTTTCGCAAACTCGCCTGGTTGAAACCGCACTGGGCCAATTCCTACCCAGATCCTTGACCCGTTGATCTCCCGACCAACCCCGGGAATGAGCGGCAGCACCAGCAGAACCACGCCGAGCAGACCCACGGTGTAACGGCTGCGCTCCAAGAATCGAACCCGGCGAACGAAGCCCAGCGTGACGCAGAAGGCCAACACTCCAAGAGCCGTCCAACCCAGCTGCTGTCCAGCCAGTTTCGAATCAAGCCTGGCAATGAACACATACCCAAGACCATTCAGCAACACCACCAGCGGTAACAGGAACGGATCCGCGTGGGGCGCAAGTTTTCTCACCGCAAGGTGAGCGACAACAAACAAACACAGCATTCCGGCAAAGAACGGGCCGATGTTCGCCGGAATTCGCGAGGCAGTACCCAGGCTTGCGAGTGTGTACGCGCCAACCACGACGAGCGCAACGAGCGCTAGAAGTCCCGCTTCCATCCGCCGACGCCGCGCCGCTAGTAAGTTCACGGCGTGGCCGATGGAACCGCCACCGCAGGAGGTGCCTCGGCTGGTACCGAGGGCGCAGGGTTCCCCTCAGAGGTGACCGAAGGAGCCGTGGTCGTCGAAGCTTCCGAGGATGGGGTCACCGAGGTATCGCCTGGCTCGGTCACTCCCGTGCGGAGCTGCAGGGATGCGACAAACTCCTTCGCTGCTTCCATTGTTGGCTGCTGAAAATTGGATTCAACGGCGAGACGTTGCGACTCGTCAAACAAATCGCTCAGGAGAATGCTTTGTGGCGTGACGATGGGATCGATCCACAGAACGCCCTCGGGCCTACCCTGGTAGATCACGACCTCACCGTCTACCGCACCCACGAACACTTGGTTTCTTGCGTACCACCCAATCGCTCCCAGCGCTCCGCCGAGAGTTGCGAAAATGGCGATAGCGAAGGCGAGCACTCGCCAGTTAAACCCTTTCGGCTTCGCTGGGGCTTGCGCAACTGTTAGCTCCTCGCCCTCGTTGGTCGGCCTGGCCACAGGTCCCACAGCAGAGACCGGACCGGGTGCCGAAACTGGTTGTGGTGGCGGCGCAGTGAAGTCGTCCAATTCTTCGCCGCCGAACGCATCTGCGCTCGACTCGCCGACCACGCGCCGAAGTCGTTCCATCCCAGACGTCCCGGCGAACTCCACTGTTGAGGCTGGCTCAGCGCCCTCGGCAACATCCACCACAATGCAGGTCACGTTGTCTCTGGCCCCATGTGCATTGGCCGCAGCCACTAGCTCCCCGGCACACGTCGTTGGGTCCAACGGCTCGGCGAGTTTGGCACCAATTTCGAGATCAGTGACTTCGTTGTACAGCCCGTCGCTGCACAGGAGGAGCCGGTCACCGGTCTTCGGGATGAACAGCCACCCGTCGACCTGCACGGTCGGCTCAACCCCGAGGGCTCGAGTCAAGACATTCCGTTGCGGATGAACTTCGGCCTGCGCTTTGGTGATCCGACCGTCGCGAACGAGACCTTCAACGAAGCTGTGGTCCTCCGAGAGTTGCGTGAGTTCAACGCCATCCCAGAGGTAGATCCTTGAGTCGCCAACGTTGACAATCCCAAGACAGTTGTCCGCCAATTCAGCCACTCCACAGAGCGTGGTGCCCATGCCGCTGAGGTCGACCGCTCCACGGGCACGATCGAACACAGCGGTATTTGCAGCTTCTACCGCAAGCACCATCGCGTCCAAATCTGCGCGATCGAAGACTGCATCAAAGACCTCGAGGGCCAGCGCGGAGGCGACTTCGCCGCCTTGATGGCCGCCCATGCCATCGGCCACGACGCCGTACGTAGACGCGAGGACGAAGCCGTCCTCGTTCAGAGTACGAACCTGTCCGACATCGGTGGCTGCACCGAATACGAGTCTCATACGACTCCGCCTGTGCTCGGCGCACATGCCAGACGTGAGCTCAACCGCGTGGAGCTCATCGGCCTCGAAGTCATCAGCGGACCTCGACAATCAGTCCACCGAGTTGCAGCTGGTCACCGATCTCCAGGAGTTCAGGCCCTCCGAGGAGTTGGTCGTTCAGAAAGGTGCCGTTGGTGGATCCAAGATCCTCCAACCTCCAGCCTTCGGCATCGCCAAGTATTCGCGCATGGTGTTGGGAGAGGTATTCATCCTCAACTGCCAACGTCGCAGTTGGACTTCGGCCAAGGGTGACAACGCCCCGTAATGGCAGCGTTGATCCGGCGAGGTTCTCTGGAGCGCGAACCACGAGATGCGTTGGGTTCGCCACTGCGATGGCCGCTGCGTTGCGTTCCCGCCGACCGCCCATCGGGACCGCACTCACCACGTCATCGCCAGCAATTCGAAGTTCCGACCACACGGCGCGAAGCACCCGAAGGAAGAAGAGGTACAGCAACACCAGCAGACATACCTGCAAAATGTTGAGTAGCTGTTCAGGCACGGTTGGTCTTAGCCCTGCTCGAACCAGAGTGAACTCTGACCAATGACGATCACGTCACCATGTTGAAGTACTGCTTCATGACACGGCGCACCGTTGAGTTTCGTTCCATTCGTTGAACCGAGATCAACAAGCACATAGCCACCGGCGGTGGGCCGAATTTCACAATGGCGACGAGACGCGTTCTGGTCGCTCAGCACTACTTCGCAGTCAGCGTGACGACCAATAGTGATCGTCGAACCGCCCAGCGCCCGTCGGGAATGATCAGGAAGAACCAAAGACGAGGTGACTTTGCTCGGCACAAAATGCGACTCGATTTCCACCGCGCCGAGTCGTTGATGATCGTCGAGCTCAATGCTCACCGAGAGCGGGCCCTCCAACGTGTAGCGGTGGTCGCGGGCGTGGGCACCAAGCTCGACCACGAGCTCGTCGCAGAGAAAACCCGCCATGTCGCTCAGCTGTTCGAAATCCTCTTCGGCCAGCACCACCACGTAGACATTTCTCGCCATTTCGATGCCGCGGGCAGATAGCGCTCGCGTGTCGTCCATCTCTCGCAGCAGTTTGCGCCCAATCTCAACCGGTTGCACTCCGGAACGAAATACGCGCCCGAAGAAGCCTTCAACTCCACGTTCTAGCCGTCGTTCAAAATCAGAAAGGCCCATTGCGTACCAAAGCTACCGGCCCAAAAGGGTACGCGTGACGCACTCCCTCTCATATCCGCTATTCTGTCGAAGCTCACTCGCGGGAGTGGCGGAATTGGCAGACGCGCAGGATTCAGGTTCCTGTGTCCGAAAGGATGTGGGGGTTCAAGTCCCCCCTCCCGCACTCGACATCGTGAACAAGCGAACCCTCAAGAGTTGAGTTGTAGTTCGGGTCGGGTTTGAGGTGTCGGAGAAGCTCGCTTTGTTGGCTGATGACTCGAATATCGAGCTATGCGACGAGGACGATGGCCCGGCGCCTTTCGGAATCAGGGCCAATCGACACCTGTACCGGTATACTGACTCCGTGGCAACCGAGACGTACTCCCGTCACCTGATCCGGATGGCGCGCCGAAAGGCTGGCCTGACCCAATCAGACCTCGCAACGCTAGCGAAGACGAGCCAGGCCGCAATTTCTGCCTACGAGTCCGGACGACGTTCACCTTCGGTCCAAACCCTTGCGCGCATCCTCGAAGCAGCTGGATTCGACCTGAGGATGCGACTCGCGCTGCCGGACACGCACGATTGCACCCGCAGAGTGGCCGAAGCCTTGCTTCCAGCGGCCGAACTCGAGGCATTCAACAAACGCGAACGCACTCGCTCGTCGCTAGCAAAGGCTCGGAGAGAGCCAAGCGATGCTTAACCCGGCAGCAATCGTCGAGGTGCTCGTGCGGCACGGTGTGAGGTTCGTGGTGATCGGCGGCGTCGCCGCGATGGTCCACGACCTACCACTTCCGGCGACTATCGACATCGACGTCACCCCCGACAGACAAGTTGGGAACCTCGAACGCCTCGCTCTAGCGTTTAACGAACTCGAGGCCGGGTTGCTGACAGCGGACGCCGGTGGGACTTGGTTCCCCAGGCACCCGATTGAGAATTGGGCGAGTTATGACACGCTTCACCTGATGACCAATTTCGGCCCGCTGGACATCGTGTTCACCCCAGATGGAGCCGAACGCGGATTCGATGATCTCGTGGCCGGCGCCGAGTTCCACATCTTGGGAGACACCAACGCTCTTGTCATCAGCATCGAGACCTGGGAGCGACTCAAGGAAGCCTCCGGCCGAGCCAAGGACCTCGAACACCTAGACCTCTTTCGCGAACACCCCCGCTAAACGAGAGTCGCTCGTATCGAATACCATCACTACCGCCTTCTCACGAACATCGGCCGGATTCTCAGCTCGGGTCCTACTGATCACAATCCTCCAAAGGACACGCCAGAACCCTGCATCAAACCCCGAGCGGTTCATTCTTGAATGCCCCTATGAGGCGCCGGCGGACAAAGCGCCGTCTCCATTAGTCTCGGAGCGAGCACGTACGCCGCGTATCTGTTGGCCACTGAATGCCCAAAGCAACTCGTTCACCGCAACCATGACGCATCGAACGACGACGCCAAGATGTCGACCTTCGACCTCGTGGTGGTCCAAATACGGTCAACCGTTTCCTCAGATGCACTCTCTCGTTGCGGAGTCGACTTCAGATCGTTTGACCGATTCCTTCAGTTAGTCACAAGTCATTGGTCAACGCCGTACCGGTTTGCGGAGGTCGAGCCGACCCGAGTCGCCCTCGAGCCCGCGATCCCGATATTCGGGCTGGCCCTAACAGGTTCTTCGCTACGGTGGCGCCGTACGGTCGCGACAAAGAACGGCCTGTGCCTAAAGGGCCAAGCGACAATGACGGGAGCCCAAATGAGGGGCAACGAACGATCACCAGAACTCAGCGGACTGTGGGTTCCGCTGGTCACACCATTTGATAGCGAGGATAGCGTCGACCACGGCGCCCTCGGTCGTCTTGCCAGACGTGTGCTCGGTGAAGGTGCGAGCGGGCTTGTGGCGCTTGGCACAACCGGCGAGCCAGCGGTCCTCGATGCGGACGAGCGGCGAACGGTGATCAACACCTGCATT
>DORQ01000270.1:0-2383 GCA_003514205.1 Acidimicrobiaceae bacterium | reverse complement strand
GCGGTGATCAACACCTGCATCGCCGCATGTGTCGAGCTCAGCCGCCCACTGATGGTCGGAGCCGGAACCAACAGCACCAAAACCACCATTGACGCTGTCCAAGAACTCGACGGACTGCCCAACGTCGTCGCTGCGCTGGTGGTCGTGCCCTACTACACACGGCCCACCCCCGCCGCGATCGTTGACCACTTCGCGGCAGTCGCCGCAGCGAGCCCGGTTCCGATCGTTGCCTACAACGTTCCCTACCGCACCGGTCGCGGTCTTGGAGCGGCGGAGCTGCTGGAAATCGCGGAGCTCCCGAACGTTGTCGGCTTGAAGCAGGCGGTTGGGTCTCTCGACATCGACACGCTTCTGGTCCTGCGCGGCGCACCCGCTGGGTTCTCGGTGTTCGCTGGCGACGACGCGTTCATTCTTCCGACGATCCTCATGGGAGGCGCCGGCTCCATCACCGCAAGCGCTCACGTGTGCACACCACTGTTCGCCGAACTGGTGCAAGCTGCACTGAAAGCTGATCTACCTGGAGCTCGCGCGCTCGCAGAACAACTCTTGGCGGTGACTGAGGCCGGATTCTCGGAACCGAATCCGGCTCTCTGGAAAGCAGCGCTCCACCATCTCGGCGAACTCCCCACTCCGGATCTTCGCCCACCAATGTCGGCCGCGACCCCTACAGCCCTCGACCACCTACTTGCAAGGATCGACGAGGTAACCGCCAGTTCTGGATAAGCCTTACGAGCCTCTTACACCATCCTCAGGTCCACCAAAGACTGGTCCGCTGGGATAGGACCTTCGTTGCAAGCTGCATCGACCTACTCTCAGGAGGAGCAATGCACCTTGCCGCTATCGATCAAACAGCAAGACCACCGCTACGCCAACCGCGAAGGCTTCGGCTGCCACTTCATCAACGAATAGCCCCAGCACAACTGCAACACCGAAGGCCGGAACAGTTCCATCAGACAATGAGGCCACTCCCGAAATTGTCTGCGGCAAACACATTTCTCGACGCTCTCAGCGCCGAGGAACGCTATGCGGTTCTGTTCGAATTCGCCAACACCGAACAACTCCAGCGCTGATCCAATTTGCCTGAGGGCTTGTTCGAGCAGGACGGGTTGATGCGCCTAGCTCACGAGTCGGAACCAAACCAAGCTGTCCGACGTCGAAGACCATATGAGGCACTCCAAAACCACCCGCGCCATCCTCGTTGCATGTCTCCTATCCCCGATCGGGGCTGGGAGTTGTACGAGCGACAGTCAGATTCACGATGCCATGGCGACCGCTAGTCGATTGGCCACCTCTCCGGGCTGGTCCCGCCTTCCAAACCCGCCCTTGTCACCGCGTTCTGGGGCGACGGTTGAATACGTCGATGGTCGTGTGATCGTTCTCGGCGGCTCGGATCAGCTATGCCCGCCCGATGCCAGTTGTACTGCGCCCATCCATCCTCCCTTTGACGACGGAGCAATCCTCGATCTTGCCACCTCCACGTGGAGCCCCATCGCGCCGCTGCCTTTCGGAGTCAACGTGAGCTCGTCGGCCGTTGTGGGGGGCAAGGTCTTCCTGCTTGGATCCTGCGCGGTGGAACCGTCGTGCACAAACTCTCCTCAACTCCTCCGGTACAGTCCCGATGACTACGAGTGGGACACCTTTCCTGCTCCAGTCGAGCCAACTAGGTACCTACTGGCTCCCTTTGAGGATGACCTCGTCGCTTTCACTGCAACGGACCAGTTCGGCAGCTACCCCGACTACGTCTTCCACGAGCCTGAAGAACGATGGCTACCCTTGCCCAACGATCCTCTGCCCGAGACGACTGATCGACGCCTTACCGCCTCATCGGGCAAGCTCTACCTTTTCGGTGCCGTGTCCGCTGTTGCTGATACTGCTGTCGCCTACGATCCGGTGCTCTCGAGTTGGCAGGTGATCTCAACAGGGCGAGCCATTGCTGAATATGTATGGCAAGCCGATAGTCGCGTCTACTTGAGCTCGCGCTTCGCTGGGGGCCTCACGATCCTCGACACAACATCAGGCGTGATGGAAGACGTCCAGCCACCTCCCCAGCAAGGCCCAGAAGTTCGTCCGACAATAGGCATCCTGGGAAATGAGTGGGCGATCTATGAGGGCCCAGCGGGACGCGTCTTCGACGCTGACTCCTCCAACTGGTTCGATATCGAACCTCACCCTGGCTCTCAGGGCCTCCTGGATGAAACTCTCACGAGTGCTGGCAGGGCAATGTTCGTTTTTGGTGGCGCTCGATGGTCCGAATCATCGAGCGGCTCACTTCCCAACGAAGCCTGGCTCTGGACGCCACCAATATGACCTTGCGGTCACCTCGAGGACCGAGCAGCCCCGCGCGAGCTGACCGCCAAATTCATACTCCGGGCAGGTCCTCCTC
>DORQ01000062.1:12561-15709 GCA_003514205.1 Acidimicrobiaceae bacterium | reverse complement strand
ACGACCTGATGGGGCTGCCACCAGGAAGATCCCCCACCACACGCAGCTATCGCCGAAGTAGTTGGGATGGCGGGTGTAGCGCCACAGACCTGAGTCAAGCACCCTGCCCGAAGAGGTGGGGTCAGCCTTGAATCTTGCAAGTTGGGCGTCGCCAACAGTCTCGAAGAAGAGCCCGATACCCCACAAGATGCAGCCCAGTGCTTCGATGACCCCGAATGACCGGCTGCTCGGCCAACCAGCCCCAACCTGAATGGGGAGTGAGATGACCCACATGAGTACTCCCTGCAACACAAATACCGTGATGAGGCTGGTGAACCAGAACGTGTTGGGCGCCTTCTTACGCATCGCAACGTAGCGAAAGTCCTCGCCGTTTCCGTGATTTCTCCACCAGAGATACGCGGAGAGTCGCATGCCCCACACCACCGTCAGCACTGTCAGAAGTGTTGCCCGCCAATTCGACTCAACGGTGATCTGCGTCACGACTGCAATCACGGCGAACCCGCCGCCCCACACCATGTCCACGATGCTCGCATTGCGCAGCGCCACGCTGAGCAGCCAGGTTCCAAGCATCAACGCCAGCACAGCCAGGGCAGTGGCCAGATGAACGTTCATGCTGCTGCCCGTCGTTCCTTTCGGGCCTTCCAGATCTCAAACGCGATCGGCAGGACCGAGATGCCAACAACTGCGATCAACGTCAACTCGAGGTTCTTCTCGACGAAGTCGATCTGGCCGAAGAAATAGCCAAGTGCGGGAATACCCGCGCCCCAGATTGCCCCGCCAATGAGATTGAAGCGAAGGAATCGTCCGTAGTCCATTCTGGAGACTCCGGCCACTGTGGGCACGAACGTGCGGATTACCGGCACGAAACGAGCGAGAATGATGGCCTTGGACCCATACCGCTCGAAGAACTCCTCGGCTTTGTCGACATGTTCCTGCTTGAACAAGCGGCTATCAGGCCGGTTAAACAAGCGAGGGCCTGCCTGAGATCCGATGAGATAGCCCACCTGGTCGCCAACAACTGCCATCGCGAAACATCCGAGCATCACCACGAAGATATTGAAATCAACGCCGAGCTTCTGGCTGAGCGCTCCGCCTGTCGCGAGTACTCCCGCCGTAAACAGCAGCGAATCCCCGGGCAGAAAGAACCCGACGAGTAGGCCGGACTCAGCGAACACGATGAAGAAAAGCAGAACGTAACCCCCACCCTTGAGGAGTTCCTTTGGATCAAGAATTGAGAGCAACTGAAGCACGGCAAGTATCACGTCTGACAGGGTAGACGACCGTTCTGCGATACTTCCGTTTCAAACAGGAACCTTGAGGCCTCGTTTCGATGCCAAGATAGAGACGAAACCATCTGGAAAACGAACAACCCGACTGGAGCAACAATGGCTTTCGATCTCGTCATCCGAGACGGCATGCTGGTAGACGGGACAGGTTCGCCCGCACGGCGTGCCGATATCGGGATTAGCGGAGACCGAGTTGTTGAGATCGGTAGCATTCCGCAGACAAACGGCGCCCGCGTCATCAACGCCGATGGTCGGATTGTCACACCTGGCTTTGTCGACATCCATAGCCATCTGGATGCCCAGGTTGGATGGGACCCAACCATGAGTTCCTCCTGTTGGCACGGAATCACCTCCACTGTGATGGGCAACTGCGGCATGACCTTCGCCCCCATTCGCCCAGGTGATGCCGAGTTGCTCGCTACTGCAATGGAATCCGTAGAAGACATCCCCGCCTCATCCATTCTTCAAGGACTGAGCTGGGAATGGGAGTCCTATTCGGAATACCTCGACATGGTCGCTGCATTACCGCTCGGACTGAACACCGGCGGTTACGTCGGAGATGTTGCCCTCCGGCTCTATGTGGCCGGCGAGGCCTCGTGCGAACCAGATTTTGCCGCGTCTCCCGCCCAACTTGGCGAGATGGCCGCACTGGTCGAACAAGCAATGCAGGCTGGAGCACTGGGCTATTCCATCTCGCGGTCCCTGTTTCACCGGGTTCCTGATGGGCGAAACGTGCCGGGTACATGGTCAGACCCCTCTGAGTTCTTCGCAATCGCCGAATCGCTTGGAAGGCTGCAACGCGGAGTCCTCGAAAGCGCTCCGCGTTACAACGAGGTTGATGGTTCCGGATCGAGAGTCGCAGAAGAATTGACATGGATGGCCGAACTCAGCCGCAGCACTGGCCGACCGTTCTGTTTCAACCTCCAACAGATCAACTCTTTGGGCAATCACTACCGAGAGGTCATTGAACGGTCGCAGGCAGCAAACGCAACCGGAGCGCAACTTCGGCCGCAGATAACTCCACGGAGTGTGGGCGTCCTGTTCAGCTTTGCCGCCAATACCATCATCGATGATCTGCCGAGTTTCTCCCGGTTAGCTGGACTCACTCTGCCCGAGAGGCTGAACGCCATCCGAGACTCAGAGTTCCGAGCGCAGCTGATAGCCGAAGGTGCTCACAAGACGCCCGAGGGATACGAGACGATGTATCTCATGCGGTCCGAAGCACCCGCTACCTATGAGTATGCGCCTGAGGACTCAATCGCTCACCTCGCTCGGATCTCCCACAAGACAGTTGTGGAGATGTACCTCGACGAAATGCTCGCGAGCGAGGGCAAGTCGCTCGTGAATTGGCCCGTCATGAACCAACGTAGCGACGCTCTTGAGGAAATGATCTCCGCGGATGTCACCATCATGGGCCTCGCTGATGCTGGTGCTCATGCCACCCAAATCATGGATGCATCACAGCCGACATACTTCCTGTCGCACTGGGCCCGGGACAAGGGACTGATCAGTCTGGAGCAAGCCGTTCGGGCGCTCAGCGGGGACACAGCAGAGTTCATTGGGTATCGGGACCGAGGCACCGTTGAGGTTGGGTCCTTCGCTGATATCAACATCATTGACTATGAGAACCTGTCGCTCGAACTCCCCGAGATCGTTCGCGATTTTCCCGGCAATGCCCCACGATTCATCCAACGTGCTCATGGTTTCGACGCCACCATCGTCAACGGCGAAGTATTCATGGACCACGGCGAACACACAGGTTCGCTGTCGGGCCGCGTGTTGCGCTCAACCGACTAAGAGCCACGACGAGGTTGGCCAGTGCCGCAGGGCGCACGGCCCGACCGAACTGCGACCGAACTGCG
>DORQ01000062.1:0-12445 GCA_003514205.1 Acidimicrobiaceae bacterium | reverse complement strand
TGCGACCGAACTGCGACCGAACTGAATGTCCAGCGCTAGCGAGCGTTGATGTTGTGCAGCCGAACCTGGCCAGTGGCCACAAGCTTGTTGTCCTCGTCCCGCCGGATCTCGACATTCCAGAGTTGCTGAGTTCTTCCCTGAGTGACTGGCTTGGCAATCACTTCTACTAAGCCTGCGCTCATCGACTTCACGAAGTTGGTGTTGTTGTTCACACCCACGGCCACCCGACCAGAGTCACTCACTGCGATCGTGCCACCAATGCTCGCGGCTGCCTCAATGGCTGAACACCAGACGCCCCCGTGCACAATCCCAAAGGGCTGATGATGTTGAGGGCCGATCTGAATCGACCCTCGAACCAGTGTTGCCGAAGCCTCCGTGACCTCAAGGCCAATCTGGTCCATGAATGCGCTCACGGGATAGTCGCCAAACTCGTCAAGCCCTGATTGTTCTGTCATCGGGACAACGGTAGAGCCGATCTCCGGCCGTCAAGAAATCCGTTGGAGTCACACGCGACGACTTCTGGGACCTGGTCGATTGGTCGAATCCGAGTAGTGACGCCCTTCACGATAGCTAGGCGCTGTGTCGGGTCGACCATTTCGAGACGTCCATCGCCAGATCACCGAGATTCTCGGCTCATGAGAGGTTGTCTCCGGAACCCCATGCACCCATTCGCGCTGGCAGGCGCCGCCCATCACCAGAAGGTCACCCTTTCCCGGAAAGAGCACAACATCGTGGCGTGCATCGGCACGGGCAACAGGGTCTCGCCAGTCGCGTCGCGGCCTCAACTGAAATGGGCGAGAGTCACCAAGCACGAGCCCAGCAACCAAGGTGTTGTCCAGCCACTTCAGCGAACGATCGCTGTGACGGCCTTGGAAGTCGTTCCCATTTCGGTAGTAGAGCGCCGTTGCATCAGTGAAGCGAACCCGATAGTGCGCCGACAGATGCAACGCTGTTTGCCGGAGGGCAGGGTTGAGATCCGAGAACCGCAGATGTGCGCCGAGACGCCGCTCAGGCACTGCATGGTCATAGCGCCAGATTTCCGACTGCTCCCATTTGACCTCTGTGATCAATTCCTCAAGCAGGCCCTCGGGATCGCGAATGAACCCCGTTGTGTAGTCACACCAAGAACTGGCATCCAACTCCGAAACACCATGCGAATCGGAAGCAGCGCCGGCCTGCTCGCCCGCATCAACATCTGGCGCTTCGATCCTCAGCGGAATTCGCGTCGGTTCGAGGTCTCGCCTGATCAGCAGTTCTGGAAGTGGGGCCTCAGCCATGGTCGGACTGTACCCACTTCAGCCCCTAGCAAGTACCAGACGCCCCGAATTCCTGGGACCAGTAGCGGACGGAGCCGCCATCAACGGCTGATCCCAGTCCCATATGAGTGAATCCGGGCTTCACGATGTTGGCCAGATGACCAGGTGAGTTTCGCCATGCAGACATCACGTCAGCGACACTGTCTTGACCAGCTGCCACGTTTTCTCCGAGGAGGGTCCAGTCGCGATAGCCAGCGCGCTCGTCCCGCTTCACGAAGTCCGCTCCATCAGAGCCAACATGGCTCATCCGACGATGCATTGCCTGATCAAGGGCGTGGGCATCAGCCGCGACATTCAGCGATTCGCAGAGCGTGACCGGAGCTAACCCTGCGTTGGCCCGGACTGAGTTCACCTCGTCAAGTGCCTCCTGCTTCCAGTCCTCCTGCACCGACTGTGGTGGCGGCTGGGGAATACAGCCAGCGAGGGCCATCGCTATCATCAACCCGCCTAGTAGCGATTTCAACTTCACCGGAACCTCCCAGAATCTGAGGGTTTCGAGGGTACAGAGAGAACGGGAAAATCCTCCCTGAAGCCATCACTAGGCCCGAGCCTGTCTCAAAGTAACGTTGGGCGGATGACTGCTCTGCTCCCCGCTATGACGCGCCTCAAAACCCGGATGGTGATCTTCCTGGTCTGCCTCGGAGGTCTCCTCGTTGAAGTTGGTTACACGCGGATCGTCTCGTACAAGCTCTGGTACTACTACACCTACCTAGTCCTCGGTCTGGCCTTGCTCGGCATTGGATCAGGGGGTGTAGTTGTTTCGCTCTCCAAGCGGTTGAAAGAAATCCCCTCCGAGCGTCTTCTTCCGAAAGCTTGTTTCACCGGCGGACTCTCAATTCTGGCGAGCTACTTCCTCAACGCAGTCCTGCCAATAGACACCATCAGAATCTGGGATTACGGCACAGCTTCGAGCCTGAAGAACCTCCTCCTCCTCGGAATCATGAGCGGAGCGTTGTTCGGCTCATTTGTTGCTCTCGGCGTCGTCATCTCTGTGATTCTGAGCCGCGGCGGCAACGACATAGGGCGCCTCTATGCGGCCGACCTCATCGGGGCAGGCCTCGCCTGCATGGTGGCCATACCATTGATCTCCGGGTTGGGCGCGCCTGCGGCGGTGATGGTCGGAGCGGCATGTTTCGCCGTGGCATCGATCGTCAGCAGCGATGGTTTCAAAGGAACTCAACCAGCGCTGTCAGCAGTCTTGGCAGTTGTGCTCGTCGTCTTGGCACTATTCCCATCACTTACCCCCGATATTCGTATCGAAGGGACCAAGCCCCAAGACCCCTCCAAGATTGAGTATTCCGAATGGGGGCCTGTCTTCCGAGTAGATGCCATCAGCACCGACTCCGACACCAAGCTGCTCGCTCATGACGGCTCATATGGGTCAGCAATTCACCGATACAACGGCGACCCGGACACGCTCGAGCGTTTCGACAGCGATCCTCGCTCGATCCCATTCACGATGCTCGGAGCAGATCCACAAAATCGAGACAAGAGCGGCAACGACCACACCCTCATCATCGGGTCCGCCGGAGGTAACGAGATTCTTGCCTCCCTCTACTACGGGTCGAAGAACATCGAGGGGGTTGAACTCAATCCTGTAACGATCGGGCTCCTGACAGATCATTTCAAGCAGTTCACGGGTGACCTGACCGCGATCGACAATGTCACCGTCCACAACGCCGATGGGCGATCCTTCCTCGCTCGAAGCAACGATGACTACGACCTCATCTGGTACGTGGCTCCCGATTCCTACGCTGCCAACAACGCTGCCTCCTCCGGCGCCTTTGTGCTCTCAGAGAGCTACCTCTACACGGTCAGCATGATCAAGGAGACCCTGGAGCATCTGTCCGAAGACGGAATCATGGTCGTCCAATTCGGCGAACTCGACTTCGAGGGAGCACCGAATCGCACGTCTCGCTATCTGATGACAGCTCAACAGGCACTTGAGGAGCTTGGAATCACCGACCACAGCAAGCACCTCCTGGTCGCCGCTGAGCTGCAGGACGGCTTTGGAGACCTCTCGACCATCGTCCTGAAACGAACGCCAATCACTGAGGCGGAAACATCAAGAGCGCTCGATGCCATCTCCAACGTTCCCAAGACGAAACTTCAGTTTGCTCCTGGCAGTGAACCGGCCGCCGGAATCGTCGGATCGCTGGCGAGCGCTCCAGATCTGCAAACAGCAACGGAACGAGCGAGCATCGTCGATCGAAACATCTTTCCGGTCACCGATGATGCACCATTCTTTTGGCACTTCGTTGACTTCGGCACCGTGCTCGGCGATATCACCCGGCCATTGAATTCGTTGAATCCAGAGGACTCAATCGGCGAACGAGTACTCCTGCTGCTGTTGGCAATTTCTGTGCTCTATGCAGCGGTCTTCCTCTTCGTTCCCTTTCTTCGCCGCTCGAACAAGGGGTCCGAAGCAACCGACCGACCATTCCGCCAGCCACTCAACGGCCCAGCGATCTTGTATTTCGCCTCGCTCGGATTGGGCTTCATGCTCTATGAGATCTCCTTGCTGCAACGGTTGACCCTGCTACTGGGGTATCCCACGTTGTCGCTGTCGGTGACCTTGGCGACCATCCTGATTTCCACCGGAATCGGTTCCGCTCTCGCAGGCCGCGCAGTGGCCAGGTTCTCGATGCTTCCCTGGCTCCTCCTCGGAGCACTTGCCGCCCTCGCTGCCGTGTATCAATTCGCTGTTGGCGCCATCACCGAGGCCACCCTTTCTACCCCGACTCCAGTCCGAATCCTGGTTGCGGTGCTGTTGCTGCTTCCCTTGGGATGCTGCCTTGGAATGTTCATGCCGCTCGGATTGTCCAAGTTGGCCCATCTACGAGGCGCCGGTGATGATTCCGCGACATCCCACGAGCCCGAGGACTTCTCCCCAACTGACCAAGCGCAGCATGCAGTGGCCTACGCCTGGGCCATCAACGGATTCTTTTCGGTCATTGGATCGGTGCTCACCACCATTCTCTCGATGACATTCGGATTCAGAAACGTGATGTTCCTGGCATTGGCCATCTACATGCTTGCAGCGCTGAGTTGGAACCGGATCGCGCTTCGGTCCCCCGCGGATTCAACCGCAGTTTCACCCGCTGCGGCATAACCCTCCGCTGGTCCGAACCCGACTATCTCGCCTCACCCACAGCCGAGGTGTTCAACGAGAGCGTGCTCGGCGCTATGGCGCATGGCGGTGCTTGATTTGTCGTTTGAGGCGACAGCAAGGCACAGCGCGTAGGCCCAGCCCCGTGCACGCAGCCATCGATCAGCGTCCTCAACAGCTGCCTCACCTTGTTGGCGGCGAAGCGCCTGGTCGTAACTCCGTTGAAACGCCTCGCGTTCCGCTGCAGGAAACCACCACCAGCAGACTGCTAGGTCTGATGCCGGGTCCCCAGCGCAGCAGTCGCCAAAATCGATGACCCCAACGAGCTCGCCTCGATCCAAAATGAGATTTCCTGGGTGTATGTCGCCGTGACACCACAACGGCGGGCCAACCCAGGGCGAGGCGCTCACAGCCTGTTCGAAACCCTGACGGATCGCTTCGAGATTGATGACTCCCCCACCACCGCTGTTTCGCTGATACCGAGCCAGGTGCTCAGTCAGTAACGGCACTCGTTCCGAGAGAGGGGTTCCGCGGTATGGATTTCTTGGTGCGTCAGCGGGTGCCGCCTGAGGTCGGTGGATCGCTGCCAAAAATTCCCCAAGATGTGTTGCGGCCCGGAAAGCGGCTGCCGGGGTAAGTTCCGAGAACTGTTGGCCTTGAGCTGCGGCTCCCTCGATGAACGCCGCTATCGACCAGCAATACGGGTAGGAAGCCCCAGGCACTCCTGCGAATACCGGTTGCGAAGTCCGCAACGGTGACTCGATCCCCTCCAGGATCGTTGACACCCAACGAATCTCGTTGCTCAGCAGTTCGGCGGTTGTGGCGTACTTGGGAAACCGTCCAACCCAGGAGCTGCCGATCCGAAAGACGATGTTGTCCCATCCCTCGTTGAGAAGCTCGACACCCTCCCCCACAGCCATCGGGAACTGCGCCGAAACAAGGTCTCGAACCTCCTTCACACTGACTCGGTACTCCATGGGACCTCCTTCGTGAGGTGCAGACTAGGTTGCCAACCTGGGAATTTCGCTTCTGCAGCACCCACATGCCTTCGTGGGCAATTTCCCCTTTTGTTTGTGACATATGACCGATTTCCGATTACCCCCGGTAAGCTATAGCGAGGCCTGCACTCGCTTGCCTTCCAAGAACTCGCCCCCAACGGAGGGAACCACAATGGCTCGAATGTCTCGAAAACTGAAGATGGTCGCACTGACCGGACTTGTCGCTGCAAGCTCCACGGCTTGTGCAATTCCAGTTGGCAACCCACTCGGTATTCCCCTCGTCACCGGCTGCACCATTTTCGTTGGTGAGCCCGCTTCAGGAACCATCTTCATCGATGTTGTTCCCGGAGTTGTTGGCCTCGGCTGCAACCTCGGCCTTTTCTAAACCTTCACATCCGACCGGTAGCGAAACTCGCACCGGAACTCTCGGTACAACGGCCGACAACCTGCAGGGTTGTCGGCCGTTTCGCGTTGTGAGTGCTCAGCAGGGCTCAGCGCTGTTGGACTTGCTGAGCACTGTTGGACTTGCTGAGCACTGTTGGACTTAGAGCGGCCGCACGCCTACTGCTGTTGGAAGTTCCAACCGTATCGCTGCCATGTCCACAACTCCCCCGAGACGAGTGTCGGCAAATGCGACTGTATTTGCCACGAGTTGAAGGGTCACCGACGAGCCCGGGAGCAACGTGTGGGCAACCATCTCAAGGGGAAGAGTGACCTGATGAGTCGCTCCATCGAGGTTGAGCGGAATCGGAGTGATCTGATTCCCAAGCACTAGTCCCGAGCCGGGATCAATCAGTTGCCCAAACAGTAGTGTTGGACGCTCACCCTGAGGAGAGGTGCCAGAGTAGGTCAACGACACCGACGGCGCACCGAGCACCAGGGTGGATTCAGCCACTGGCGCAGTCGATACTTCAACTGCGTTCTGTGCCTGTGCTGGCGTGATGCCCAACACCAAACCATCCAGAATGCCACCCGACCCTTCAGGCGGTGTCGCAGGACCTGAGCCTCCTTCGGGCTTGAGTTCGAGCGTGCCTGCACCCGTTGCAGAGAGAATCTCGCCCTGCGCTGGCGGGTACTGGTCTGACACCAGCGAGGTGCCGAGTTGATCGACGAATTCAAACTGTGGAGAGCTCGGAGCGACAACGGTGTCAGCCAGGTAGGCCTGCAACCATTCGATGAGCCGAGCACCCAGACGGTCAGGGTTACCTTCCTCACTCAGGCAGGTTCCGTGGCCACCACAGAACCAGAACATCGAGGCTGGCACCCCGTTTCCAGCCAGAATCTGGAAGTTCTTGTCTGCCTCGGCCAGCGTGAAGAGCGTGTCGACCGTACCTTGAATGAACAGCGTCGGAACATCAATCTTCTCGACGAGATCGCCGGGCCCACGAGCTGAGAACCACTCGATTTGCTCTGGCGAGAGCTGGCCAACCGAGGCCCCCGCGTCGTAGGCCTCAGACAGGATCGGCTCAATGTTTCCGTCCTTGGCCGAGTCCAGCAGGATTCCAGACCAGCCAATCTTGACGAGCTCTGAGGGGTACAACGCGCTCCTCAAACCATTCCACGCAAGCCCCGGAACAAGTGCGTCAACACGACAATCACTTGCTGCGGTGATGAGTTGGATTCCACCGCCGTAGCTCATGCCCACCATTCCAACTCGTGGGTCGCCCGGACGATCGAGTACCGCCTCGGGACGGGTTGCAATCCAATCGAGCAGGACCCGGGTGTCCTTGGCTTCGTAGTCAACGGAGTTCACTTGCGCAGTTCCGGTTGAGATTCCGAACCCCCGAGGGTCCCAGGTCAACACGTTAAATCCTGCATTCCACATGGCCCGGATGCTGACCGACTTGAATACGAACCCACCCTCGATCGCTGTATCGCCCGCAAGGGACCAGCCAGGGCCCATCAACACCGTGGCTCGCGGCTCACCCGCTGCTGCTTCGTTAGGGAACCAATGAGCTCTGATGATGGTGCCATCAAAAGAGGTAATCGAGTACTCCGATGGTGCTTTGCCCGCTGGCTCGAAGGTGACCTCGTCGAGCAATGGCTCAGCAGTGCATGCCGTTCGAGCACGGCTGGCGCTTGACGTACCCGAGGGTCCCGTTCCTCCGTCTGGAGAGGTTGTGGTGGAGGTTGAGGTTGGCTGCGAGTTGCTCGGCTGGCTTGAATTCGACTGCCCATCGCTACATGCTGCGAGGACTGCTATCAGAAGCATTCCGATCCCGAGAACGGAGCCGCTGCGGGACTGTCGCTGACCGGTTGCGCCCCGACCCTGCAACTCGGACCCATGTGACTCAGACGTTCGCGACACTGTTTCCCCTTCAACGGTGGCGAGCGCCAACCTGCACGCGCCGCTCACAGCGTACTTGCCGATTCAGAAGCCTCGGCGGTGATCGTTGCTCCCAACCAGGATTCCACGCCTTGAGCGGCCGCCGCTGCAGTGCTGAACGCCCCTTGGAGCAGGTAGCCGCCGGTTGGCGCTGTCCAATCCAGCATCTCGCCCACCACAAAAACCCCAGGGATCCTTCGGAGCATGTAGTGCTCGTCGATCTCCATCAGACTGACACCTCCAGCAGTCGAGATCGCTCGTTCCAGCGGCTCGAAGCCCTCGATCTTGATTGCAACCCGTTTCAGCAGAACCGCCAGAGCGTGCGGATCCCGCGGCACTGCAGGACCGATTGATTCCCGCAGGAGCGCCACTGCAACCGGCGGCAGACCCAATCGTTTTCGAAGCACTGTGGTGGTTGACTGGCCTGGTCGAGCCCCTGCCAGCCTCGCCTCCACGTCCGAAACCTCGAGATGTGGCAGGAGATCGCAGAACACGAACGCCTCCGTTGGTGCATCAAGCTCGGCGGCGATACTGGCGCCGAGGGCATAGATGAGACTGCCTTCGAGACCTGACTCAGTCACCATTGCTTCACCGAGATGCATCCGCAACGCGGCCTCTGGTACTGCTGAAGCGGCTGGTCCGACTGCCATTGCAATGTTCTTGAGCGGCGTACCCGGAAACTCAGTCTGGAAATGCTCTGACCAGGCAACCTGAACACCACAGTTCGCTGCCCGAAGTGGGTTCACTGCCACTCCTCGCTCCTCAAAGAACGCCGTCCAGGTCCCGTCTGATCCAACACTCGGCCAACTCGCCCCACCCAACGCACAGACGATCGCATCAAACTCAAGCTCAACCACAGCACCATCGGAGTTGCGAATAAGAATCGGTGGAGGCTTGCCAGTGTTCATCTTCTCATTGTGAGATTGCTTCGCCCATCCGACCCATCGACACCGAGTCCTCAGGTCAACCTCCAGACGTTCGAGTCGCCGAAGCCAGTTCCGCAACAGAGGCGTCGCCCGAAAGGCATCAGGAAACACTCGCCCACTGGAGCCAACAAACGTCGGCTGTTCGAGTCCCTCACACCAAGCTCGAAGCGCTGTGGAATCGAAGGCTCGGAGCGCCGGTTCAAGCACTGCACGCGCCTCGCCATAACGCTCGAGAAGTTGTTCCATCGGCTCAGAGTGAGTCAGATTCAGCCCTCCCCTACCAGCTAGTAGGAACTTGCGGCCGACTGAGGGCATTGCCTCAAACAGCGTGACGCCCAGTCCAGCGACGGCCAGCTTTTCGGCGCAGAACAACGCTCCTGGACCACCGCCGATCACTCCAACGTGGTATCGGTGCGAGCGCTCGGCGCTACGAGTTGGCTCGACGGAGGGCGTCTCCGTGCGAAGCGCCGATCGTTGCTGGTTGGGAGTGATCGCGTCATCAGCCATCAAATCTCTCGTTCTGATCGTTGGACAACGCGAGGACACCTAGACTCGCTGCTGGACACGAGATCCAGTGTGTTGGGCGAAGGGCCTTCCGAGGCCAAATTCCCTTCAACACAAGATTCTACGAGGAGTAGTTGGAATGAACGAGCATTGGGGACCCCTGGCTGGACTCATTGGCGAATGGGAGGGTACCGGCGGTCTGGATTCAGCATTTTCTCATTCACGGGGCGAGGTGCTTCAAACTCCGTACCTCGAAAAGGTGGAGATGAAACCATTTGGACCAGTCGACAACGGGAGCCAATCGCTCTACGGCTTGGACTATCACACCGCCATGTGGCGCGACGATGAGGACTCCCCGTTTCACACAGAAGTTGGCTATTGGTTGTGGGACGCAGCAGCGGGTGAAGTTCTCCGCTGTTTTGTCGTGCCGCGCGGCATCACAGTGCTTGCTGGCGCTCTCACCACTGCAGAGGCGACCTCGTTCACGATGTCCGCGACCCTTGGCGATCCCAAGTACGGCATCTGTGAAAATGCCTACCTCGGTCAGCGGGCCTCCAGCCTCAGCTATGAAGTCACCATCACGGTGAACCCCAACGACACCTGGTCCTATAGCGAATGCACCATGCTGGCTATGGCGGAGTTTGGCGAGCCGTTCGCCCACACCGACTCGAACACGCTTCACCGAATCGCCTAACAAGCAGAGCTTCCGAGCACTGCTTGGCAGCACTCGGCCGCGGCAGCTCTCGGCCGTTACGGACTGCTTGCGAGCTGCCAGGTGTCGAGGTCAATTGCCTTCCCGAGTGACTCCAGAGTCACTTCGAAAATGGGCTCCTCAACATAGGGCGCTGGAGTGGGCACATCTTGGTCCTGTACTGCTCGGCCGAGTGCCGACATCAGGTCATACTTCCATCCAGTCGGCCCGAAGAACCCGGTCCGGACAATCACCATGTCGGTGCTTGGAATCACGATCACGTATTGCTCGAGCATTCCTGTGAGACCAAACGCGTCTTGTGGTGCACCCTGCATCCAGCGCTGCGTGCTCCTCCGTCTGGTGAGCTCAGAGCCGGTGAACCCCCACGAGCCCTGATTTGTCCACATCAGAAACCCGTACTTGGGATTTGCTGGACTCGATGATCTTGCTTCTTGAACAAAGCGTTCCGAGATCAGCTGGCGCCCATCGAAGACTCCGTTGCGAAGCAGCAAGGATCCGATTTTCCCGAGCGCCACGGGCGTCGCTTCTGCAAATGCATACCCCAATGTGTTGCCGGCGGCATCAGTCGCCCACGCAACCTCAGCGTCTGCGATCCCCAGTGGATCGAACAGGTTGCGTTGGGCGAACTCGGCGAATGGCTGACCAACGGCAGACGCAACTACCGCTGCAAGGAGACTCACCGTGACTTGTGCGTACTCGAAATACGAACCTGGCTCATGATCGAACGGCAGGGCAAGCGCGTAGTCCACGGAGTTGCCCACGCCTCCCGCCGTGACGTCATTTGCCCACGCGAACCGCAACCCCGACGTCTGCGTGAGGAGGTGACGAATCGTGATTCGGCTGTGGAGTTCATCCACGTTGGGAAGGTACTTCCCGATCGAGTCATCGAGGTGTGCGAACCCAAGGGTGACTGCTCGCCCTGCTACCAAGGCAACCAGCCCCTTTGTCAGACTCCACAGCGGCAATCGCATCCGCTCGGTCACGGTATCGGCAAGCGACTTCGCCACCAGACAGTCATGGCGGTATACACGCAATGAACTTGCACCAGATTGGGCTGCCACACCTACCGCACGTTGAACCTGCTCGACATCGAGGCCAACCACGGCAGGATTCACCAGCGCGGTATCACCACCTGCGATGTCGCACCGCTGCGCCCTCTGCTGGGGTGTCGGCGGCTGAGATGTCGCGGAACCCGCCTCTGAAGGTGCACCCGCCACTGCGGTTGACTGCAGCCATGGTGGCAATGGGGCGGCTGGGACCGCTGCGCAACCTGCTCCCAACACGGCAGCGAGTGCCACAATGCCAACTGCCACGGCTGGCCTTCTTCGACCCCCGTCGCGACTCATGACTTGCCTACCATCTTCAGCCCCCCGGTTTCTCTGTTGCTCCCCGCCCAGTGAACTGCTGAGTGCTTCACACTACGCGACTTGTTGGCCAGGATCTACCATCGGCAGATGGGAACTACGCGACCTTTCCGATTCGCTGCGGAACTGCACCGACCGTTGGATGGCAGAACCTGGGTGGAGTCCTTCCAGGAACTCGAACAGCTCGGTTACTCAACGGTGTTCTTTCCCGATCACTTCCACGACGGACCTGGCCCGCTCGCCGCAACAGCTGCCGCTGCGGTTGCCACTACGACCCTCAACGTCGGAATCCTTGTCCTGGACTGCGACTACCGCCACCCGGTAGTGCTCGCGAGGGAACTCGCAACCATCGATCACCTCAGTAGCGGCCGACTCGAAGTTGGCCTCGGCGCGGGTTGGAAAGCTTCGGACTACCGCCAGGCAGGAATTCCGATGGATCGACCAGGAATTCGGGTGGATCGCATGATCGAACACACGGCGATTCTCAAAGGATTGTGGGGCGAGCGCCCATTTTCCTTTCAGGGTGCCCACTACCAGATCGATGACTGCGATGGAACGCCAAAGCCGTTCACCCCTGGGGGACCCAAAATCCTTATCGGCGGCGGAGCCCCTCGCGTCCTGAGGTTTGCTGGCCAAACTGCAGACATCGTTGGCGTCAACGCATCCATTCACTCGGGGGAGATCGACACTGCAGCAGCGCAGGACGGCCTCGCATCGGCAATTGACCACAAGATCGACTGGGTACGAGCGGGCGCTGGTGATCGGTTTGACGAGATCGAACTCAACGCGTGGCTCGCCGTGGCTTCGGTGACCGATGACGCATACGGCTTCGCCGCAGCAGTGGCCGTAGGGTTCGACTCCACTCCCGAGCAAGTTCTGGAATCACCACTGACGCTCATTGGCTCACCCTCGGAGATCGGCGATCGCCTTGAGGAGCGGCGCCAACGCTGGGGCTACAGCTATCACGTCATACCTGGCGACAACGTGGCGGAGTTCACGCCGATCGTCGCAGCGCTCACTGGACGCTAGACCTCGAAGCGGGCACCAATATCGAAACAGTGGTGCACCGGGTCGTGGAGGAAATACCGGGCAAAGGAATCCACGGTGAAGTGCGCTCCGTCGCTGCGCAGACCCGTCCGGGCCCAGTCCTGCCCCGCTACCGTGTCGAACCGGGCGGCGAGGCGCTCGCC
>DORQ01000061.1:5816-10463 GCA_003514205.1 Acidimicrobiaceae bacterium | reverse complement strand
TTCGCTGGTGCGGGCTGTGGCTCAACTGCGGGTGCTGGCTGTGGTTCAACAGCGCCGGGTGGCGGTACATCGCCCGTCGGCGGCTGTGGAGAAGTTCGTTGCGTCGTCACTGTGGTTGCAATGCGGAGGTTGCCCTTGAACTCGCTCATCGAATACTGGTTCAGGAGGGTTCCATCCACGCGGCCAGAGGCTTGATACACAGCGGCGTCGGTGCCGGGGATAGCGAATCGGTGAATGTCGGTGTGGTCTGTAGTTTCGCCTGTGCTTGGATCAAGCCACTTTGAGGTCGAGACGTACAGGTTCTCCGTCGACGCATAGGTCGTCTGGCTATCGGCCAAGAGTCCAACAGTTGCGGTTGCGTCGAGGTTCTCGCGGATGGTGAGCAGCGTGAGCATCGAGAGACCCGAATACTCGGCGGGGCGATACACGCTGTTGCAGTCCACTGCAGGGCCGGTTGCCGTGCCGTTCTCGTCAAGGAGAGCAGGAAGCCAATCATCGGCTTTGGTCTGGTTGATGGCGTCCTCATTTGCACGCTGTGCTGCCTCGACTCCGGCCTCGTTCTGTGGGTAGACCAACGGAAGATCAGCCGATGGTGACGAGGAGAGCACCAGGCGAACAGCGCCGTTGGCCATCCGGCCATCGAGCACGGAGCCCTCAACTCGCTTCGTGCTCGCAACAGCTGGGGTTCCCTTCAAGGAGACCTCGGTGATCACGGCAAAGGAGTAGCCCTGCGGCATATAGCCGATGCGAGAATCCTTCGAAGATGAGGCAGGTGAGGCGGATTGCCCCCAGCCGGATCCGATGACGAAGGCCTGGTCGCCTCGAAGGAAGAGGCGGTCGTAGTTCAGGGAGCTGTACTCGCCTGGGTAGGGGTAGATCTCGCTGCTGGTGCTGGTGTCGCCGCCGCTTCCGCTCGAAGCATTCTGAGTTGGAAGAGCGACTCGGTGAGTGATGTAGGGGGCGCCGTCCACGAGTTCAGTGACGATCAGCTCCGAGCCACGAAGGGTGAGCACCCTGGTGCCGTCGGTTTTGATGATGTCGGCCTCATCGACGCCCGATTCCTGATTATTGGTACCAGTGGTTGATTCGTCGATATCGCCGCCTGTGGCCGCGCTGGCAGAACCATCCCCTTCGGGACTAGCTGAGGTCGGAACTTCGGAATCGGCCCGGGATGCGTTGTCGCCCTCGCCGCCCATGCTGTCCTTCGCTGAGGCGGAAGGCATGACCTCGCCCGACACCGGTGTGAAGCCGTCCTCCATGACGACTGGCCCCCAACTCATTTCACCCAGATGTTTGATTGCTTCCTTCTTGACGTGCGACAAGAAGTCATCGCAGGCATCGAACCGCTTCAGCGATGCGATCAACGAGATGTTCTTCGCTCCTTCGCCGATCGGTTCGCGGTCGATAATGGTGTCTGGATCGGTGCAGGCCCCAAGGGTAAGGACGAGGCCACAGGCCACGGAGAGTCGAGTGAGGTTGTTCACGATTGACCCTTTCTTTGGTGTCGGTGAGATGCCCCATCTGACGAACCAAGTTGCGAGTTAGTTCCAGGCTAGAGACATCTGGTCGAGGTTGTGCTGACAGGGCTCACAGAAAGTGCGTGCGGGATTCAGGGAAGAGCGGTGCGGCCGCTCCAGTAGGTTGGTCCGATGAACTATCGATCACTGGGAAACAGCGGACTCAAGATCACCGAGGTGAGCTATGGGAATTGGATTACCCATGGCGGCCAAGTTGAGGACGACCTTGCAATTGCGTGTGTCCATGCGGCCCTTGACGCGGGGATCACGACGTTCGACACCGCCGATGTCTATCACGCCGGTAAAGCCGAGATCGTGCTGGGTAAGGCTCTCGCGGGTCAGCGGCGCGAAGGGTTGGAGATCTTCACCAAGGTCTATTGGCCAATGGGGCCGGGTCAGAATGATCGAGGCTTGTCTCGAAAGCACATCCTTTCTTCGATTGACGACTCGTTGGAGCGCCTCGGTGTTGAGTACGTGGATCTCTACCAGGCGCACCGCTGGGACCACGACACACCCATTGAGGAGACGATGTCGGCCTTTGCAGACGTGGTGCATAGCGGTCGAGCGCACTACATCGGTTGTTCGGAATGGACTGCGGATCAGATCCGCCAGGGCGCTGCGCTCGCCCGGGAATTGAAGATCCCCTTCGTGTCCTCCCAGCCGCAGTACTCGATGTTGTGGCGTGTCATTGAGGCAGAGGTGGTGCCGGCCTGTGAGGAAGAGGGGCTGAGCCAGATTGTGTGGTCGCCGTTGGCGCAGGGGATCCTCACAGGCAAGTACCTTCCCAACACGCCGCCGCCAGCGATCAGTCGGGCTACCGATGAAGTGGGTGGGGGCGCGAACTTCGTCAAGCGCTTCCTCCGAGATGACGTCCTCACTGCCGTTCAGGGGCTCCGGCCCATCGCCGAGGAGGCGGGCCTCACCATGGCGCAGTTGGCGGTTGCGTGGGTACTTGCCAACGAGAACGTGGCCTCAGCGATCTTGGGTGCATCGCGGCCCGAGCAGATTGAGGAGAATGTGCAAGCGATTGGCAAGCCACTTGCCGCTGATGTTCTGTCAGCTATTGAGGCCGCACTCGCCGGTGTCGCGGAGATGGACCCAGCGATGACCGCCAAACAGAGCCCGAAGCCCCGGGCCTGAGGGTCCTCGGGCGCAGGCCCCGAACTGTGTGCAGTTCGCGCCCTGTGAGGGCGTGAACTACACACAGTTCGGCATGCGGGGCCTAGTCGCAGCTCTGGTTGGACCCGCCGATGAGATTCAACGCCGGGACTTCCTCCACGACCGCGCTGAGCGGAATCTCCCCGTACACATGGGGGAACTTCAGCGCGTCCTCACTCGTTGTGTTGGCCGTGCCGTCGGGGTGAGCGGGAGCCTCCCAGCGCAGGGGAGACTTCAGATCGGCCACTCGAAGTCGGAGCGCAAGTATGTCGGGCATGTCGCTGTAGAAGCGATTGAGCACCCCCTCGAGCTGCTCATCGGTGCAGCAATGAATGAAACCCTCAGTAAGGAGGGAGTCGTTCGTGATGAACCCAGCGAGCTGTGCCTGCTGCCAGGCAGCGGGCTCGATGAGGTGCAGGATGGTGTCGAGGTTGCCTACCACGTCTGAGGAATCTGAAGGCTCAGCCATGGCGGGCGGTTCTCGGCAGCGTCACGTGAATCTCGGCAGCGTTACGCAGTTGTTGGCATCCACGACGGGCGTGTTGCCTCAAACTCGCTGATCTCGGCGGCACGAGTCAACGTGATGCCAATGTCGTCGAGACCGTTGAGAAGGCGGTGCTGAACCGAGTCCTCAAGATCGAATTCGACCGTCAACCCAATGGCGGGCGCCTCAAGTGTCTTGCGCTGCACATCGATGGTGATTTCCAGGGTTGGGTCAGCCTCGATTGCTCGGAGGAGTTGCTCGCCAACCTCGTGGCTCACCGGCACCGGAAGAAGCCCACAGTTCGATGCGTTGTTCACAAAGATCGGCCCAAACCGTGGCGACACCACTGCCTCGAAACCCGCTTGCTGAATCGCCCAAACGGCGTGCTCGCGACTGGAACCGGTTCCGAAGTTTGGGCCGGCAACCAGGATCGATGCGCCGGAATACTCTTCCTTGTTCATGACGAAGGAAGGGTCATCGCGCCATTCGCCGAAGAGCCCCTTTTCGAATCCGGTTCGTTCGACTCGCTTGAGCCAGTCCGACGGGATGATTTGATCGGTGTCCACATCGGAGCGATCGAGTGGCAACGCAGTGCCAGTGATGATGTGTACTGCTTTCATGATGAGTCCTTTACGCGAGATCGTCGGGGGTTGCGAAGTGGCCAGCGATAGCTGTGGCCGCAGCCACTGCGGGAGACACAAGGTGGGTTCGACCCCCGCGGCCTTGGCGACCCTCGAAGTTGCGGTTGGAGGTGGATGCGCTTCGCTCGCCTGGCTCCAACTTGTCGGGGTTCATCGCCAAACACATGGAGCATCCGGGCTCGCGCCAATCGAAACCGGCATCACGGAAGATCTGATCGAGCCCCTCGGCTTCAGCCTGTGCCTTCACCAAGTGGCTGCCGGGCACCACGAGGGTGCGAACGCCCGAGGCCACTGATCGACCCTTCGCGACTGCAGCCGCTGCTCGCATGTCTTCGATGCGGCTGTTGGTGCAGCTGCCGATGAACACCACGTCGACCCCAACCTCTTTAATTGGTTGGCCGGCACGGAGATCCATGTATTCGAGCGCCCGCTCTGCAGCGGAGCGTTCGGTGACATCGGCAAAGTCGCCTGGGGAGGGGATCCGGCCGTTCATGGTGATGACCTGGCCGGGGTTGGTTCCCCAGCTGATGTGGGGCACAATCTCGGCGGCATCGAAGATGACTTCCTTGTCGAACTTCGCATCGGGGTCGGTTCGCAGCGTTGCCCAATCGGCAACTGCGGCATCCCACGCGGCACCCTTTGGTGCGTACGGTCGATTCTGGAGGTAGTCGAAGGTGGTTTGGTCGGGGGCGATCAGCCCCGCTTTGGCTCCGGCCTCGATCGACATGTTGCAGACCGTCATTCGACCTTCCATGGACAGAGCCTCAATTGCGGAGCCGCGGTACTCGGCGATGTAGCCGATCCCGCCGCCCGTGCCGATCCGGGCAAGGATCGCCAAGATGATGTC
>DORQ01000061.1:4203-5586 GCA_003514205.1 Acidimicrobiaceae bacterium | reverse complement strand
TCGACTTCTGAAGTTCCGATGCCGAACGCAATCGCTCCGAAGGCGCCATGGGTTGCAGTGTGGCTATCGCCACAGACGATGGTCATCCCCGGCATGGTCATGCCTTGTTCAGGACCGACCACATGAACAATGCCGTTGTTGGCGTGGCCCATGGGGAACAGGGTGATTCCGAAGTCTTCAGCGTTCTTGCGCAGCGTTTCAATCTGCTTGCGGCTGATGGGATCTTCAATCGGCTGGTCGATGTTTGCTGTGGGGATGTTGTGATCCTCGATCGCAACGGTGAGTTCGGGGTGGCGTGGCCGGCGATCGTTCAGGCGTAGCCCGTCGAAGGCCTGCGGGGAGGTGACCTCGTGAACGAGGTGAAGATCGATGAAGAGCAGGTCGGGTTCGCCTGGTGTTTGGCGGACGAGATGTCGATCCCAGACCTTTTGGCTCAGTGTGCGTGGGGTGGTCATTGTCTTCCTCAAAGGAGTTGAGAATCTCATATAATGAGACTAGAGTTTCATCTAGTGAAACGCAGTGTAGATCCACCGGGCGTCTTGGGCAAGGCAATGCTCCTCATTTCAGCAATAGAAACGCGTCCCCGCACCTTGGCTGAGCTTGTTGCGGAGACTGGGTTCAGCCGCGCAACCACCCACCGTCTTGCAAGCGATCTTGAGGATCATGGAATGCTGCGGCGCGATTCTGCGGGCCGGTTTGCCCTCGGTGGTCGGCTTCTCGCGCTCGGAAGATCCGCCGCGAGCGGCTTTGGGCTGCCCGATCTTGCAGAGCCACATCTGCGAGCTCTGAGAGACCAAACCGGCGAGAGCGTTCAGCTCTACGTTCAGGAAGGCACGCAACGCCGCTGTCTGATGGCGCTGGATTCGACGCACGAGCTTCGAACCATTGTCGCTCCGGGAGCGCAGCTTCCGCTTGGAAAGGGCTCTGCGGGGCGCATCCTGTCGGGCGCACCGGTGGGACCGAACGGATGGCTGGAGACGCTGGAGGAACGTGAAGCAGGCGTTGGTTCAGTGTCGGCACCGGTGATCACTACCGATGGCGTGGTCGTGGCAGCAATCTCGGTATCGGGGCCGATTGACCGCCTCGGTGACTCGCCAGGAGAACGATTCGGTTCGTTGGTGGTGAAGGCCGCCAACTCGCTCGCCGCATCGATTCCGGCAGGGAAGTATTAACCGCCAGTTAGTTGCGTGGAGCGCGGCCCGTTCGTTCGCGTTTGCGGGCCTGTGCCTCGAGAAGATCATCCAGCTCCGCCATCTCATCTCGGAGGCGACGCCAGCTCTCGAGCCGCTCCCGACTGATGCTGCCTGCTTCCAAGCGTGCGAGCACGGCGCATCCGGGCTCATTATCGTGAAAGCAATCGCTGAACTGGCACTCGCTCGTCAC
>DORQ01000061.1:3381-3933 GCA_003514205.1 Acidimicrobiaceae bacterium | reverse complement strand
GTGGTGGTGTGACGACCCTTGCCGTCTCCTGTTCGGATCTCGCCCTCAAGCTGAACTGTCTCGCCGGCGAGGGAGTTCACGAGCGTTGACTTTCCAACACCCGAGGAGCCAAGAAGGGCAAAGGTGACGCCGATCTTGACGATCTCCCGGAGGTCGTCGAAGCCTTGCAGGGTGACGTTCGATACACACACCACTCGGACGCCCGGAGCCACAAGTTGAGTCTCCGCAACAGTCCTCTGGAGCGTCGCCTCATCGACCCGATCGCTCTTGGTGATCACCACCACCGGTGTCGCGCCGCTCTGGTGGGCCAATACGAGTTCGCGCTCAAGCCGTCGCAGGTTCACACCGGGGTCGAAAGCTTGCACGACAAGCACCACATCCATATTGGCGGCGAGTGTCTGGGCGGTGGTTGCACCCCGCGCAGCGCGCCGAACAAACGCGGTCCGGCGGGGGAGTACAGCCTCAACTCGGCATTCGGCACCGTTGACTGCAACCCAGTCGCCGGCAACGCAATCCTTGGCGGCAGTGGTCATGCTGCAACGGAGCGGAGAC
>DORQ01000061.1:0-3202 GCA_003514205.1 Acidimicrobiaceae bacterium | reverse complement strand
CGACCCGCCTCGCGATCAGCAGTGAGGAGGGGGCCGAGCGCATCGGAGATCGCCTCGTTCAGGCCAAACTGGCGGAGAGTGACCCGGTTGGTCATACGCTCTTGGGGTGGTTGATCGAGTGCATCCTTCCCATGACGCTACAGCGATCGTGCGAGCTGACCCGAGCTCTGGCATCTACGCCGCAATCGACATAGGAACCAACTCGGTTCACATGGTGGTCGCCAGAGCTGCTGGGGAGGGTCGATTCGAGGTGGTGACTCGACACAAAGAGGTGGTTCGTCTCGGCGAAAGTGGCGAGGACCACCTCAAGGAACTGACCCCCGCAGCGATTGACCGCGGAATTGCGGCCCTCACCCGCTGCCGCGCAATTCTCGACAACTTCGACGCTCCCTACTCGGCCGTTGCGACGAGCGCCGTGCGCGAGGCAGAGAACCGGTCAGTGTTTCTCGAACGAGCACGGGCCGAGGCGGGCATCGAGGTTGAGGTCATCTCCGGTCATGAGGAGGCGCGCCTCATTCATCTGGGCGTGCTCCAGGCATTGTCGGTGTATGACCAGGTCCTCATGTTGTGCGATATCGGAGGCGGCAGCACCGAACTGCTGATCGGCAAGGGTGCGAAGTCTAAAATTGCTCGGAGTTTCAAACTCGGTGCCATCCGTTTGACTGAGGCCTACTTCCCAAACGGCAACTGCAGTCCAAGGACGATCGGCAAGGCGCGGCGTTTCCTCCGGTCCTCACTGGCTGGTTTCGTACACGAGTGCGAGCGCTACAAGATTGAGACGTTCGTTGGAAGTTCCGGCACCATCGAGACCCTTCTACGAATGGCCATGGCCGCTCGTCGCAGCGAGGTCCAGAACCTCAACGGCGCGACCTTCACTGCCGCTGAATTGAAATCTGCGATTGACTTGCTGATAGCTGCACCTGATCCCGAGGAGCGGGCAAGGATCCCCGGCGTCGACGCCGGTCGGGCCGACATTCTCCTTGGCGGTGCGCTGATTCTGGAGGCCGTGCTCGATGCCTTCGCTATCGAGACAGTTCAGTTCAGTGAGTACGCGCTTCGGGAGGGTGCGCTCTTCGACCTGTACTCACGTCTTGAGGGCTCGAAACCCAATCAGTTGTCCGATATTCGCTCCTCCAGCGTGATGCACCTGATGGAGCTGTGTGACGATGACCCTGAGCACTCCCATCAGGTGGCTCGGCTGGCGTTGGCCCTCTTCGATGGGCTGACCGATCTACATGGTTTGGGTCCCGTTGATCGAGGACTCCTCGAGGCGGGTGCACTGCTCGCAAATGTTGGGCTGTCGATCGCGCATTCCCGACACCATCAACATTCCTATTACGTGATCAGAAACTCCGAGCAGCTCAGCGGATTCAATGACCATGAGATCGAGATCATTGCGCAGGTAGCCCGCTATCACCGGCGGAGCAGGCCATCGCTGAAGCATCGTGAGTTCGCCGCACTGGGCGAAGCTGATCAACACCGCGTTCAGTGGTGCGCTGCAGTGCTCAGAATCGCGATCGGGTTGGATCGATCCCACGCTGGAGCCGTTGGATCGCTGCGAGTGAAGATATCCGCGACCAGCATCACCATTGTTGTGGAACCGAGCCAGGCCGACCCGGACAGCATTTCGCTCGAGCTGTATTCGGCTGAGGAGCGTTCGGGTCTGCTTGCTTCGTTGGCAGAGCGCGAAGTCGTCTTCGAGCTAGCCGCCAAATCGGTAGTAGCGAGATAGGCAGGAGCGAGAGCGGTAGCGGCGAAAACGTCAGCGGCCGAAAACGTCAGCCGCCGAAAACGCCAGCGGCCGACTCGCCTAGGTGACCTAGGTAAGCCGGCCGTTGAGCCCAGTCCCTCGCAAGCAAGGCACCAATGAGTTTGGAGAGGAGCCTTACTTGCTGGCGATCTTCTCGAGTAGTGCCACCATCTTCTCTTCCGAAGTTGGCTCGGCGGCTTCCTCGCCCGCTGCGCGACGCTCCTTGAGCTTGTTCATTGGAACAACGATGGCGAGATACACCACTGCAGCGGTCAGGAGGAAGGTGATGATTGCGGTGATGAATGCTCCATAGTTGAAGACCTGACCGTCAACCTTGAAGGTTCCGCCGGTTTCTCCGCCGCCACTGATCAGGGCGATCAGCGGTGTGATGAACGAACTGGTGAACGACGCAACCAAGGCACCGAATGCGGCACCGATGACGACACCGACGGCTAGGTCGATCACGTTTCCACCCATGATGAACTTCTTGAATCCTGCGAGCATGTTTGTCTTCTTTCGTTGGTTACTGGCCGTCCAGTTGGCCGCCATTGGCGAGCCTAGAACAGACGATCCGAACTTCGGTGGAATCGCGCCCAGGAGAGAAATCTTTCGAATGACTGCCACGACATGCTCTTGATCGACATTGCATTTCATGATGTTCGTCACGTGATGCAGCGTGTCTAGTCGGCCTGACCTGTCCCGCGGGAAGGTCAGGGAACGGGCAGAGCTTTGCCGAGTACCGATAGAGTGCGGATGAGGACAATCTGGAATGACCGCCGACCCCGCCACCCCTTCGGAGACAAGCTGGGTTCGCCCTAGCGAGGGCGAACTCATTGAACGTCGACCAAACGATGACACCCTCCGCGATCTGATTGAGGAGTTCGGTCCAGCAGTTTTCCGTTGTGCGCTCGGCATAGTTCGCGATCGCGCGATGGCCGAGGACGTGTCCCAAGAGACGCTCATCAAAGTGTGGACTTCGTTTGGCTCATTTCGGGGCGAGGGCTCCATGCGAGGGTGGGTCCTGCGAATTGCCCACAACGAGGCGGTTTCCGCGCTGCGAAAGGTTCGTGATGAGGCGTGGGCACCCGACCAGCTGCCCGAGGCGGAGTCAACTGACGCAACTGCTGACCCTGACCAGCTAGCGACGCTCCTGGGTGATGCTGCAGAGATCAAAGTGGTGCTCGATGCGCTCGATCCGCTGACCCGATCGATCCTGATCCTGCGTGAGGCAGAGGGGTTGTCGTATGACGAGATTGCCGAGACCGTCGGCGCGCCTGTCTCGACGATTCGAGCTCGACTGTTCAGACTGCGCCAAGGTTTCGAGCGAGCACGGCTAGCTGCCAATGAGCGGAACGCAGATGCTGCGGGGGCCGGCTCGGAAGCGGTGAACGCGAGCGGCACGGGCAGCGGACAGGAGCCGAGTAACGGCAGCGCGAATCTGGGCTCAGCAAA
>DORQ01000118.1:6870-11735 GCA_003514205.1 Acidimicrobiaceae bacterium | reverse complement strand
CGATCATTCCAATGACCATCCTGAATCAGCTCCCCATGGTGAACCTTCACTTTTCCCTGCTGCCGAGGTGGCGAGGCGCTGCGCCGGTGGAACGCGCAATCCTCGCTGGCGATGAGCTGACCGGCGTGTGTGTGATGGAAGTCGCTGAGGGGCTCGACACCGGTGGCGTCTTCGCGAGCTGCTCAACGCCCATCGCCCACAAGACGCTGAGCGAGTTGTGGCAGGAATTGTCCGAGTTGGGATCAGCGCTGTTATGTGCGGCGCTCGACGCGGGTCTCTCGGGCCCAGCTGCACAGGCGGGGGAGCCAACCTATGCCAGCAAACTCACCGTCGATGACCGTCGAATCGACTGGTCCGACACTGCGATTCAGCAAGACAGAGTTGTTCGACTAGGTGGGGCGTGGACGACCTTTGGCGGAAAGCGCGTGAAGATTCTCTCAGCGAGGTTGAGCGAGGATGGTTCTCAGCTCCTACCCACCCGAGTCCAGCCGGAAGGCAAGTCAGGCATGGAGTTCGAGGACTTCCGCCGTGGTGCGCGCATGCAACAAGGGGACTGGTTCCAATGACCGATACCCCCTCAGGAGGCGAGGCGTCGCAACCCTTGAGCTCGAAAGCGGGCAGAAAGCAACGAAAATCCGGCGCACAACCTCGAAAATCGGGCGCGCAGCAACGAACGTCCAGTGCGCAGGACCAGGCACCACAATTCTCCTCCGATGCGCGGGGTGTGGCGCTCAGTGCACTCGTGGAGATCGATGCCCACCAGTCCTACGCAAACCTCCGTCTCGGCCCGCTCTTGGAGCGAAGCACGCTGGATGAGCGCGATCGCCGACTGGTGACTGAGCTGGTGTACGGCACCATCCGACGCCGGGATTCACTCGACTTTCTGGTGAACCGATTCCTCACGAGCACCCCGCCCCCTGCTGCTCTCGCAGCGCTGCGCTGCGGCGCCTATCAGCTGCGCTTCCTCGACATTCCTGACCACGCAGCAGTCTCAGCAACGGTGGACGCAACCCCGAAGCGCTATCGGCCAATGGTGAACGCGGTGCTTCGCAAGGTAGCCACTGCACCTGTGCAGTGGCCAACGGAGGCCGTTCGGCTGAGCTACCCGCAGTGGATTGTGGACCGTCTCAGCGAGGATCTGGGCGAGGAGGAGGCGATCGAGGCGCTCGAGACAATGAACCGCTCTCCCGAGGTGACCACTCGCGAGGATGGATACACCCAAGATCTCGCCTCCCAGTGGGTGGCCGCGGCAGTTGGTGCACAGGCTGGCGAGGTGGTGCTCGACTGCTGCGCCGCTCCAGGTGGCAAGGCAACGGCCCTTGCAAACACCGGGGCGTTGGTCATCGCGGCAGATCGTGCGCCCAAACGAGTGCGGCTCATCTCACAGAACCGGAAGTCCTTGGACGCATCCACGCTCATTGCGCTGGTCGCTGACGCCGCGCATCCGCCATTTCGAGCCGGCTTTGCCGATCGGGTCGTGGTTGATGCGCCATGCAGCGGGCTTGGCGTGTTGCGACGACGTCCCGATGCTCGGTGGCGGGTGCAACAGGGCGACGTGGACCGGTTAGCTCACGTGCAGCTTCGCTTGTTGCGTGCTGCAGCGACACTGGTGAAACCCGGTGGCGTGCTCGTGTACAGCGTGTGCACCCTGACGACGGCCGAAACAAGCGGTGTTGCCGAAGCATTCGTGGCCGGTCTCGAGGAGGGCTCGACCGGCGAAGGCTGGGAGCCTCTCGAACCACTTGGCGGACTCTGGCGAACGGTTGGCACTGGCACTGCCCTTGGCTCAATGCTTCTTCCACAAGACGCCGATACCGACGGCATGGCAATCTTTCGATGGCGGCGTCACGAGCTCTGAGGGTGACGAGACCGAACTAGCATCGCGCAATGGTCACAAGGAATTCAGCAGATCTGCCACTTGAAACAGCCACGAGCGAGCGGGTCGGTAGTGAGAGATTGAACCTCGCGCAGAAGGTTCGTCTGCTATCAGGCAACGACATGTGGACCACGGTGGCGGCACCGGAGATCGATCTCCGCTCAATTCGTGTGGCGGACGGGCCTCACGGGCTGCGGATGCAGCCATACAGCGCCAAGCCTGGCGACCTCGATCCCTCGCTTCCCGCCACCTGCTTTCCAACGGCTGTCACGTTGGCATCGAGTTGGGATCCCGCCTTAATTGCCGAGGTGGGAGCGGCAGTTGCCGAGGAAAGCGTGATCCAGGGCGTGGACGTGGTTCTCGGGCCTGGCCTCAATCTCAAACGTCACCCCGGTGGTGGGAGAAACTTCGAGTACTTCTCGGAAGACCCGCTCCTGTCGGGTGTATTCGCCGCCGCACTGGTGAACGGAATCCAATCCCGCGGCGTCGGCGCCTGCCTCAAGCACTTTGCGGCCAACAATCACGAGGGATGGCGCAATCTGGCGAATGCGGTCATCGATCCGAGAACCCTGCATGAGTTGTACCTCCGCGGATTTGAGATTGCTGTTCGTCGATCGAGTCCATGGTCAGTGATGTGTGGCTACAACCAGCTGAACGATGTGTATTGCAGCGAACATGACGAGCTGCTGACCTCGATCCTTCGCGATCGCTGGGGATTCGATGGCGTGGTGATGTCGGACTGGGGGGCGACGAATGACCGTGCTCTCGGAGTGAACGCCGGACTGGACCTGCAGATGCCTGGCTGTGGAACGGTGTTTGATTCCGAAGTCCTTGCTGCAGTTGAGTCAGGCAAGCTCGCCGAAGCTGCGATCGATCGCTCAGTAGAGCGGTTACGAGACCTAGCCGAACGGACGAGCGCACCGAGGCCAGCAGAAGTATCTGATGATGCAGCATTCGAGGCTCACCGGCTCCTCGCGCGGAAGGCGGCCGCTGCGGGAACGGTGCTGCTCAGCAACAACGGGGTCCTCCCGCTCGAGGCACCCTCATCGGTGCTGATATTGGGAGCATTCGGTGCTGACCCCCGGTTCCAAGGTGCCGGAAGCTCCCAGGTGGCGCCGACAGCTGTGACCAGCCTGGTCGATGCCCTTCGAGAGTGCCTTGGCACGAGTGCCGTGTCCTTTGAGCCTGTCTACGACCCCCAAACTGGCCTCGCCCGGCCAAGCGACCTTGCCAAGGCTGCGAATTCTGCCGCTGAGTCCTCGGTGGTCATCGTGATCGTCGGACTTCCAGCAATCTATGAGTCGGAGGGCTTTGATCGAACCGAATTCGGTCTCCCCGAATCCATGGTCACGCTGATCGAGCTGGCAAGTACTGCGAACCCGAATACCGTCGTAGCGCTCAGCAACGGTGCGCCAGTCACCATGGGGTGGGCAGACAAACCAGGGGCCATAGTTGAGTCCTACCTCGGTGGCCAAGAAAGCGGTGGGGCTCTGGCAGACGTGCTGCTCGGGGTAGCGGAGCCTGGTGGACGCCTGGCCGAGAGCATCCCCATGGAGGTGAGTGACCTGGCGGCGGACGCCAACTTTCCTGGTCAACCTCGTCAAACGCAATATCGGGAAAATCTCTTCGTCGGCTACCGCTTCCACACCACCGCGGACGTCGCCGCACGGTTCCCCTTCGGATTCGGCCAGTCCTACACGAGCTTCGAATGGGACGAACCCTCCGTCACAGCGAACGCTGAAGCGGACGGTGAGTCGCAGTTCTCCGCAACGGACCAACTCACGGTGCTGGTACCCGTTCGCAACGTTGGGCAGCGATCAGGCTCCGACGTGGTGCAGGTCTACCGTGAACAAGCCGACGGCCCTGCGGACCGACCAGTTCGTTCCCTCATCGGGTTCGCGAAGGTGTCGTGTGGACCGGGAGAGTCGGTTGTTGCTGAGGTGCAGCTTGATGATCGATCGTTTGAGGTATTCGATCCAACTGGAATGGACTGGGTGAGCGCTCCGGGACGATATCAACTGGCCATTGGCACCTCATCAGAGACGATTCTTCACCGAATTGAGGTGGATATCCTCGGCGCCAAGAATGAGCGGAACACCACCGTCGCGGAGGGCGTGTTGAATCGTGCGGCTCGGCCATGGGCGCCAAACACCGCAGAGTTTGAGGCATTGCTGGGTCGAACACTGCCCGTTGTCCGGCCGCCCCGGCCATTCCACCGCAACACCGCCCTGGGCGAGCTCGAGGACACCTTCGTGGGTCCGATCCTTCGGCGTGCGGTGATTCCTCGCGTGAAACGCGAACTCGACACTGCATTCCCCGGGATGGGTGAAGAGTTTCTCGCCAAGTTCGCCAACGTGGTGCTGGAGACACCCCTCAGGACTGCGGTTGCGTTAGCTGGCGGAAAGATCAACCTCAAGCAGATGGACGGTCTGCTTGCAGTTCTGAATCGCGAGTGGTCCGTTGTCGCCAGAACCCTCACCCGCAGCGCTGCACGGGGTGTTGGTACAGGAGCCCGCAAGGGCGCCTCCGGCGTGCGAGGGCTATGGCGCAACCGGGGTTGACTGCACCGGTGACATGGCGCTGTCCGTTGAGCCTGTGCCCTTGGCGATGCCACTGCCGCCCCAACATTTGACGGTGTGATCCGCGAGCATCGCGCAGGTGTGGTACAAGCCGGCCGAGATCTGAACGGCGTTGCTGATTCCGGTGACGGCAGCGGGTACAAACGCGTTAGCCGCGAGGCCGTTGCCAATACGTCCAGAAGCGCCTTGGCCCCAGCAGTGCACTGATCCGCCGGTGCTCAGCGCACAAGCGTGGGTAACGCCAATCGAAACTGCACCAATGTTGGTCAGTGTTGGGGACACGATCGGTGTTGAGGAGTCTCCAACGATACCGTCGCCAAGGAGGCGGAATCCTTCGTCACTTCCCCAGCAGGCTGGCTTTCCATCGCTCCTCGTGCCGCAGGTCGTATTCTCGCCAATTGCGATCTGGC
>DORQ01000118.1:0-6713 GCA_003514205.1 Acidimicrobiaceae bacterium | reverse complement strand
GCCACTGGAGGTTCTGAATAGTCCATCGTCCCGTTACCGAGCTGGCCTTCGCCATTTCCACCGGCGCACCAAGGCCTGCTGTCATCGAGGCGCACTCCGCACATATGGGTACTACCAACAGCGATCTGTGTCGAAGGCGGCACTGACAACGTGATTGGCGTTGCGGAGCCGAATCTGAAGCCCCAACACTTCACAGCATTGTTGGCCAACACTGCGCAGGTTCCGCCACCGTTGCTTGATAGAGAGATGGCGTTGTTGATTCCCAGAACGTCAACAGGGGTATTCGAATTGGCGTGTGCGCCGTTTCCAAGCTCACCACCCAGTCCGTACCCCCAGCATGTCACTGTGCCTGCGACCCGAAGGGCACACGTGGTTTGCGAGCGAGTCGAGATGTCCACGGCATCGCGGATTCCCGTGGCAGTCCACGAGAGAGCCTCATTGTTGTTGCCGTTGCCGATCTCTCCGCTGGTGTTCTCGCCAACGCAACTCACCAGCCCGCGAACGATCGCGCAGGAATGCTGGTAGCCAGCGACCACCTTGAACACCTCAGGAGGTGCGGGAGGCGCGACTGTGGTGGTTGGCGCGGTGACCGCCGTTGTGGCTGGAGTCTCGACGGCAGCGGCGGCTTGGGCAGCCTGGTATTCCGCGAGGAGTCGTAGGCCCTCAGCTTTGCTCATCAGGACGGCGAACTTGCCCTTCTTGCAGACCAGCACATGGGTTTTGGTCTGGGCAGTCTCGTTTCCTGTACATCGCTGGCCCACCTTCGCGGTTCGGCACCCAGCAAGGGGGAGCGCGACAACAAGGGCAAGCAGGAACAGACTGATGGTGCGGCGGTTTTGACCTTTCGTCATGACGAAGTCATCGGCAGTATCCACGTGGATCTTGAGTGTGCCCACCGCCGAAACCACAGCATCTCGAGTAAGGAATCTCCGCTCAACTCGCAATCCCGCGTCCGTTGGGAAGGCTGGCCGATAGCATCTCCTGCATGGCTCATCACTCCGAGGTCTCAATTCCGTTGCATGCAAAGGTGCTCACTGTCTCCGATGGCGTCGCCAGCGGTGAGCGCGAAGACACCTCGGGACCGGCCCTCGTCGCTGCATTGGGGCGAGCTGGATTCACCGTGGTCGAACATCGTGTGGTGGCCGATGGCGCGGAGACCGTAGCCAATGCGTTGTCGCATATGGCCTACTTCTTCCGGGGCGTGGTGGTCACCACTGGTGGCACCGGATTCGGGCCGCGAGACAAGACGCCTGAGGGAACTCGTCGAGTGCTCGACCGCCGAGCCCCCGGGCTTGCGGAAGCAATGCGGGCTGTGAGTCCACTTGGCAAGCTCTCCCGTGGCGTGGCGGGTACGCGTGGCCGAGCATTGATTCTCAATACGGCGGGATCACCTGCAGGTGCGGTAGAGATGCTTGAGGCAGTCATCGAGGTTGTTCCCCACGCGTTGAGTCTGATGGCCGGCGAAAACGAGCCGCACCCGACCGCTGGCTGAAATCGGTCCGACCGTTTGGAATGCGACCAGCCCTCTGATAGCGTGTAGCGCAATGTCTGAACACTTCTCCTCAATCGATCGTGAGTGCATGGCTCGCGCGATCGCAGCGGCCGCGAGGGTCCGCTGTATCACGAGTCCGAACCCATGGGTGGGGTGTGTCATTCGGTCTGAGGCAGGCGAGATCTTCGAAGGAGCCACACGCGAACCTGGTGTTGGCCACGCAGAGACAGAGGCATTGCGGGTAGCTGGTGCCAACAGCGTGGGCTCCACTGCCTATGTGACGTTGGAGCCCTGCTGTCATATCGGCCGAACTGGCAAATGCACCGACGCGCTGATCGAGGCCGGCGTGGCTCGTGTTGTGGTTGCCCTCGTCGATCCTGATTCGAAGGTCCAAGGAAAAGGCATAGCGGCACTTCGGGCCGCCGGAATCACCGTTGACGTTGGGCTATATGAGGACCGTGTTTCGCATCAACTGGCGCCCTACATCCGCCACCGGAGCACCGGTCGGCCGTTCGTGGTTTTGAAGCTGGCCGCCTCCCTCGATGGAGGAACCGCTGCGCCCGATGGAACCAGCCAGTGGATCACCTCGCCACCGGCCCGAGCTGATGGTCATCGGCTCCGCGCCGAATCAGATGCCATCATCATCGGCGCTGGAACCGTGCGTCACGACAATCCTTCACTCACCGTCCGCGACTATCGCCCGCCGGTCACGCCCAGCGGCGGGTCGACCGATCCCATTCGGGTGGTTCTCGGCACCTGCCCTCCCGATGCAGCAGTTCAGCCAGCACGGGAAATGTCTGGAGACCTTGGCGATGTCCTTGACGAACTGGGTTCCGAAGGGATTCTCCAGGTGCTCGTGGAAGGGGGAGCAATGGTGGCCGGTGAATTTCACCGAGCCGGTCTCGTCGATCGGTATGTGGTCTACATCGCTCCCGCACTGTTCGGCGGTGGCGACTCACAAGGGCTCTTCGACGGGCAAGGCGCCTATTCAATGAGTGATATTTGGCGAGGGCAATTTGCCTCGATCGAACGCGTCGGCGCCGACCTCCGAGTGGAGCTCGACAGGGCTGATGCCGAGCCAGCGAACGGTTAGGGAGGCCGCTGTGTTTACCGGAATTGTTGAGGAATTGGGTTCAGTGATTTCTCGGGTTGGTCCCAAGCTTCGCCTCGCGGCCTCAGTGGTTCTGAACGATGTTGAACTCGGAGCGTCGATCGCAGTCAACGGATGCTGTCTCACCGTCGTGGATTTCGAGCTGCCAACCGAGTCGGAGCCAGGGTGGTGGGAGGCAGATGTCTCTGAGGAGAGTTACCTTCGAACCAATTTGGGAGGGCTCTCCTCGGGAGATCCCGTGAACCTCGAACGCCCCGTTCGGGTTTCGGACCGACTGGGAGGTCACCTCGTTCAAGGACACGTTGACGCAGTTGGGATCGTGCAGATGGGCGTTCCGAACCTCGTGGTGTCACTTCCCGAAGGCCTCAGCCGGTATGTGGTGGAAAAGGGCTCGATCACCGTTGATGGAGTCAGTTTGACAGTAGTTGAGGCGTTTGAAGACGGATTCTCCGCCGCGGTCATCCCACACACAGCCTCAGTAACCACTCTCGGTGTGCGCCGCCCGGGAGAGGCTGTCAACCTAGAGGTAGACGTGACCGCGAAATACATTGAACGACTGATTGCAGCCCAACTGGGGGCACTCAATCTCGGCGCCTCCCCAGGCGCCGAAGACTCCGAAGACTCCGAAGACTCCGAAGGGATCCACCATGCCTAACCGAGGCAATGCCAGCTTCGCCACCATCCCAGAGGCCGTGGCCGCGATTGGGCGTGGCGAAATCGTGGTGGTGGTCGATGATGAGGACCGCGAGAACGAGGGCGACCTCATTATGGCGGCCGAGCACGCCACTCCCGAGGCGATCACGTTCTTTGTGCGCCACACCTCCGGAGTGATTTGCGCGCCGCTGATGGGCGATCGACTTGAATCGCTCGACATCCCGCTGATGGTGCAAGACAACACGGAGTCGCACCGCACCGCGTTCATGCACACGGTTGACCTGATCCACGGAACCTCCACTGGCATCAGCGCGGCTGATCGGTCGGCAACCATCAGAGCCTTGTGCGATCCCGCCACCAAGCCCACAGACCTCGCACGGCCCGGGCACATTTTCCCGCTTCGGTACTCCGAGGGTGGAGTGCTGAAACGAGCTGGGCACACCGAGGCAGCAGTTGACCTTGCCCGGATGGCGGGTTGTTATCCCGCCGGGGTTCTGTGCGAAATCGTGAACGATGACGGTTCGATGGCGCGAGTGCCCGACCTTGAGAAGTTCTGTTCCGAGCACGGGCTGTTGATGATCTCCATCGCGCAGCTCATCAAACATCGTCGGCAAACCGAGAAGCTGGTCCGTCGCGTTGCAGAGTCGAGACTGCCAACCAACTGGGGCGACTTCACCTGCTATGTGTATGAGTCGCTGATTGATGGCGAACAGCACATCGCAATGGTCAAAGGCGCAGTCGCGGGCGAACGCGACGTCATGGTCCGAGTGCACTCTGAGTGTCTGACTGGAGACGTGTTCGGCTCGATGAAGTGCGATTGCGGGACGCAACTGTCCTCAGCGATGGAACGGATTGCTGCTGAGGGACTTGGTGCGGTGGTCTATCTCCGCGGCCATGAGGGCCGGGGAATTGGAATCGGCCACAAGATCCGCGCCTACAACCTTCAGGATCAGGGCATGGACACGATTGAGGCCAATGTTGCGCTGGGGCTCCCAGTGGATTCACGCGAGTACGGCATCGGCGCCCAGATCCTGAACGACCTTGGCATCACAACGATGCGGCTGATCACGAACAACCCGTCCAAGTTTGGTGGGCTTGAAGGGTTCGGCCTCGAAATCACCGGCCGTGTGTCCATTCCAGCTGAAGCGAACCCGGAAAACATTGAGTACTTGCGAACGAAGAATGAGCAGATGGGCCATCTGATTGATGGCGTGGAGTAACGAGTCGAACCATGGGCATTGATCAACACTCTGACCAGCGGGCGCTTCCTGCACTCGACGGAGCCAGCTTGAGGGTGGGCGTCGTGTGTGGGCGCTTCAACGACCACATCACCATTCGACTCCTCGACGGAGTACGTCGCGGACTGGGCGAGTGCGGCGTGGCAGAGGAGTACACACTCATCGAATGGGTCCCGGGAGCATTCGAGGCTCCATTTGCCGCTCAGACCATGATCTCCGCAGGTGCCTGCGACGCGGTGATCGCTCTCGGATGCGTGATCCGCGGCGACACCAGCCACTACGAGTTTGTGGCGGGGGAGTGCGCACGAGGGTTGCAACAGGTGGGGCTCAGCACTGGCGTGCCGGTGATATTCGGTGTTCTGACCACGGAAAACCTCCAGCAAGCGCTCGACCGATCAGAGGGTGCGGGCGGCCACAATGTTGGCGAGGAGGGTGCTCGGACTGCAGTCGAAATGGCGATGTTGGTGCGGCGTTATCCGGCCCGAGGTCGCGCCTCGACTTGAGGGGCGTAGTGGCCTCAGGCTCGGCGGATCCCGCGGTGATCCTGCCAATGTCTGCAGTGGAGCTAGCGTGTCGTTGTGGCAGCGCCGTTCGTGTTTCGAAGATTCAAGGTGCCGCTGGTCATCCTGTTGGGCTTCCTAGCAACGTTGGTCAGCGCATGTCAGCCATCGCCGATCTCCTGGAAAGAGATCGATCCGACGCCGGGCGCGACGAGCTACGAGGGTGCAGCAGAGAAGCCACTTGCGATTCGGCTCAGCACCTTGCTCAGTGGGAGGAACCAGCAGCTACTGGGGAAGCGGGTTGAATACCTGCCCGAGGGAGTGTCTTGGAAACAACATCGGGCATGGCGGGCGAACTCTGACGCCGACCTTCGCGTGGGCCAGGCGCAGCAAGATGGTCAGGGGAGCGGCCTGCTTGAGGCGGAGTTCTACGACGGTTCGAGGGAGTTGTACCTGATTGCGGTGAAGGACTCCACAACCGAGCGTCTGGTTGTGCTCACTGCCTTAGCCGGTCCGCGGTAACTCACTGTCGTCAGTATCGCCGAATGCCGGGCCACGGTCAGCGTCGGCCGAGTCGGCCGGATCGCCGGTTGGCTGACTCGGGATGAACGTATGCCCTGGATGCTCGGCTAATTCGGTGGCTCGCTGAAGAGTGAGTGGCACACGATCGCTGCTGCAGTCGCGACATTGAGGGAGTCGATTCCACGGGCCATTGGTATTCGTACAGCGACCGAGCACGCCTCGATAGTTGACTCCGTAAGTCCGGGGCCCTCAGCTCCAACCACGATTGCCACTTTCGGCTGCCCGCTGCCGGTTGTATCGAGCCGTTCACGGGCCTGGGCGACGGTAAGTGCGCCTGCTGCTGGGGTGCAGGCAACCGTGAACCAGCCAGACGTGCTGAGTGAACCGAGTGTCTCAGCAATCGGCGCTCGAGCAGCTTCCAGGGTGAGTGCATGGCCCACAGACACTCGCACCGCACGGCGGGAGAAGAGATCACAGGTTGTGGGGTCGAGTAGTAGTCCATCAGCACCAAGAGCAACAGCGTTGCGGCAGAGAGCGCCGAGGTTCTCCGCATCATTAATGCCCTCGGCGATGATGAGTTGACGGGACCGGCCAACTACCTGGGCGGGGAGTGGGGCCACGCCGCGGTCGGCCGAAGCAACGATTCCGCGGTGCATCGCGAACCCAACGATCTCGTTGAGGAGGTCGGGATCAACGACGAGTAGGTCGGCACCGTGGCGTTGGTGATGTCGTTGCCAGGACTCGGTTTCGAGGAGCCGATCGAGCCGATTCGAAGCCACAAGCACCGCACGTGTGCGGTAGCGGCTCGGGAGGAGTCGCTCGATGGTCAGCCATCCTTCAGCGATAAAGAAGCCGCTAGAGAATGGCCCGGGAGCCTCAACGGCCTTTCGATATCCAGGTATGTTGAGCGACCTGAAGTCCCCAACGCGGGGATCCATAGCGTCGGTGATCACAACCGCCTCATCTCCTGGCATCCTGCCAGCCTAGAGGCGCTGAGCGGCAGTGCGAGTAGGCGCGAAGGCTGGCCAAGTGTCAGAACTTGGCAGCCAGGAATGGGGAAGTGGATTTGCCGAGCGCGGGACTGTCGCTCGGTACTGGTTGGCCGTCACGGACCGGTGCTACTGGTCCATCCAGCCTGTTGGGCCCTTGTCCGCTGGCCTTGCCTGGCTAGCCGCTTGGTGGGCTTGTTGGGGGTG
>DORQ01000233.1:3406-4858 GCA_003514205.1 Acidimicrobiaceae bacterium | reverse complement strand
GCCAACCATGAGCCGTGCGAGCTGAACCAGCTCACGAAAGCGGATCGCATACCACTCCTCGAAGGAGGGTCGAACCGGAGCTCCACTCTGCGCGGCGATGTCAGCCTGAGTGTCGAAGATGCCGTTCTCACGTTCAGCATCTGACATGTGTGACTCCACGAGTCCCGACCGTACTGCCATCAATGGGTAAGACGCCGAGGACTGGCACTTTGTTGCACAGAAGTACGAACCCCTGCCAACTACGTGCTCTAGTTCACTTCGAAGAGCGCCAGCCCCATCGCCCTGATCCACACGGGGTCTCCTACAGCAGGTGGTGGTGAGGTCACGGCGGCGTTCGATCGCCCCTGGCGTCCTGTCCGTATCAACACTGTTTCGTGTTCCAGCGGACCTGCTGCACCCGCGGCACCCTGGTCGAGGTTGTTGCTCGAGGAGCCGGAAGGGACCCTGAGTTCACAGGTGAGCCAGAGATCGGGACCGTCGATCGAGGCGGTCAGCACCGTCGCTGGGCTCCAGTTCTCGTGAGCAGGTTGTGGGTCGCTGCGTATCTCGATCTGTTCGGGGCGATACCAAGCGATTCCATGAAGAGCGCCTCGGCCGCCTCGGTCTCCGATGCCATCTGACACCTCGCTGGAGACGGCTGCTCCGAAGGGCCACGTGGAACCTCCGAGCGCTGAAACCACTTGACCGTCCTCGAAAGTAGCGGTCAACCCAGAAATCGGGCCACAACTCTGAGCGATTCTGCTGGTGGCAGGGTGGTCGTAGAGGTCCGTGGGCGTTGCGACCTGCACAGCACGGCCTGATTCGAGTACGGCAACTCGGTCAGCCGAACTGAGTGCTTCGTGGCTGTCATGAGTGACGAGAATCACGGTTGCCCCCTCGGCGCGAAGCGCGGCGAGCACCTGTTCGCGTGTGGTTCGGCGAAGTGCAGCATCAAGGGCCGAGAAGGGTTCATCGAGGATAATCAGACGCGGCTCGGGCGCCACAGCACGGGCCACGGCGACTCGCTGCTGTTGGCCACCCGACAACTCATCGGGTCGACGGCTCCCGTACCCACCGAGGCCCACGAGTTCAAGACATGCTTCGATCCGAGCAGCGCGATCGGGGCGGCGTCGTTCGAGACCAAAGCCCACGTTGCCAGCGACGCTGAGGTGGGGAAACAGTGCGCCTTCCTGCGGGACCAATCCCACTGCACGGCGGTGGGGTGCGAGGTTGGTCCCGCGGGCCCACAGCGTGGTTCCACCAGCCACAATCGATCCTGAGGACGGCAGGAGGAAACCCGAGATCAGGCGGGCCAGTGTGGTTTTCCCGCTCCCGCTCTCGCCCATCAATGCAAGAACTTCTCCCTGATTGACCTGCAGGTTGAGGCGGTCGATGACCGGGCGAGACGCATAACCGAACGACAGGTTCTCGATACTGAGCCCATGGCGCGTCGGGTCATGGCTTGTCGGGTCA
>DORQ01000233.1:456-3261 GCA_003514205.1 Acidimicrobiaceae bacterium | reverse complement strand
GTCATGGCTTGTCGGGTCATGGCTGACAGCTGCGTTGCTCATCGCTGTACGGCCTCTGCAGGAGCTAGCCGCTGCGAGGAAATCCGGCGACGATCGCTGATCGCCATCAGCACCGTTGGAGGCACTGCCAACACAATCAAGGACAAGGCATAGGGGCCAACGGAGCCGTCGTCGGCAATGCCGGCCCACGTCCACAACCTGGTGGCAAGCGTGTCAGCGCCGCTGGGGCGCAACAGGAGCGTCATGGGGAGTTCCTTGGCAGTGTGCAACGCAATGGTGGCCAACGAAGCGCCGATAGCGGGCAGTGCCAACGGTAGCCCCACACGGAGGAGCGTGGGAACCTCCCCCAGTCCGGCTGCACCAGCGGCATGGATGAGCGAGATCGACTGCTGCTCGAAAGCTGTTCGCAGGACTCCAACCGCGAGGGCAAGAAGGAGCGAACTAAGCCCAAGCACCACGATGGGCCACTCTTGGTAGATCGGCAGTAGCACCCTGGTTCCGAGATAGACAAAGGAGAGGGCCACAACGATGCCGGGCAAGCTGTGGATCACCAGCACCGACCGTTCCGCAGCCAGCACCGAAGGCGAACTGTGACGAGCTGTGAGCCAGGCGAGGGGAATTGCGAGCGACACCGTTGCGAGCGCGACTGCTGCTCCAAGCGCAGCGGTACTACCAAGCGCTGGCAGAAACTCCGCCAACTCGACGTTGCTGCTTCCGGCCACAACCCAGTGCAGTGATCGGAGGAGGGGAAAGCCGACTGAGAGGGAGGCAATCGCCGCCAGACCCAGGTGAGCGAGTGGTTCCCACCGCCCCAGTGAGGTGAGCGCCCTCGGTCGCACCGAACCGGACCCAAGGCGGGCCGAGGTCGCCCGACCTCGAACAGTTCGCTCCAACATGACAAGCACAACGGCAACCAAGCACAGCACTGTTGCCAACACCGCAGCTCGATTCGGGTCGAAACTTGCCTTGTACGCGCCATGGATGACCCAGGTGAACACTGGGAGGCGCATCGTGGCTACCGCGCCAAAGTCCGCAAGGACGTACAACATGGTGAGCAGCACCCCGCTCGCAATGCCGCGCCGCATTTGGGGAACAAGGAGTCGCAGGGTCACACGACTCGGCGACCAGCCCAACGAGGACGCGACCTCTTCGAGGGCCGGATCAATTCGACGGATAGTGGCACTGACATGCAAGTGAACCAGTGGAATCGTGACGCCCGACAACACCAGCACCGCTCCGCCGATCGAGGCCATAGTGGGGGAGAGCGACACCCAGGCGTAGGCAGTCACGTAGGAGGGAATCGCCATCGGCGCGACGATGGCGGCGATCCACCAGGTTCGAAAGCGAAGACTGGTGCATTCGCATAACCAGGCTGTGGCAGTGCCGACTGTCCCGGCAACAAGCCCGACCGCAGCGCTCAGAGCCAGGCTTCGGCCCGTGAGCTCCACGACTTCGGCTCTACCAAGAATCTCGATGATGCGCTCCCAGCCGGCCTCAGCTCCGCGCCGAACCAAATAGAGAATGGGTACTGCTGACATCAGGGTCGCGACAATGCCGGCCACCACGAGCGAGAGTGCCGCTCGCGGTTGCCGCCGATGTCGTGGTCCGTGTGGGGCAATGGCGACCATCAGAAGTACGACCTCGGGCTACTGGGTCAGCAATCCGGCCTCAGCCAAGAGTTCCTGTGTCTCACCGATGGAGTCGAGGTCGCTCAAGTCAACATCGGGTGGATCGAGACTGTCGAGAGAGGGGAGGCCCTCAGCTTGGCTGACTCCCTCGATGAGTGGATATTCAAAGGTCTCAGCAGCAAAGTACTTCTGCGCTGCATCGGACAGGAGAAATTCGACGAATTCCATGGCGGTGTCGGACCGGGCGCTGTTCTTCAGCAGGCCCACACCGGCCACGTTGATGAGGCCACCAGGGTCACCGGCACCGAGGAACACGTTCTGCGCGCTTACGGCTTCCTTGCCTCGCTCCGCAATGGCCTCGAAGAGGTAGTAATGATTGATCAAGCCAATGGCGACCTGGCCGTCATTGACCGCGTCGCGGACTGCGCCGTTCTTTTCGAATGCCACCGGATCGTTATCCGCAAAGGCCTTGAGCCATTGCAGCGCCTTCTCCTCACCCCGCACCACGCGTAGGCCGGTCACGAAGGATTGGAAGGAGGCATTGGTTGGCGCAAAGCCGATCTTTCCTTTCCATTCAGGCTCGAGGAGGTCATCGATTGAGGTTGGGGCCTCTGGGACCTGGCGTGGGTCGATGATGAGCACCCGGGCGCGCCCACTTGTTCCGACCCAGGTGCCGTCCTTTGCCCGAAATCTCGGGTCGACCTTTTGGAGGAGGTCCTCAGGCAGTTCCGTGAGGAGCTTGGCTTTGCTGAGGGCACCAAGGGCGCCGGCATCTTGGGAGAAGAAGACATCGGCGGGGCTGTTCTCCCCCTCAGTGAGGATCTGAGCGCTGAGTTCGCCACTATCGCCGGGGCGGAACTCCACTTCGACGCCCGTTGCCTTGGTGAAGTCTTCGAGGAGCTCGGCGACAAGTTCTTCGCTGCGGCCGCTATAGACGGTCAGGGTTCGCCGTTCGGTGGAGGTCTCGCCGTTGTCACTCGCCTTGCTCCTCGTCGAGGCCTCGTTCGCAGTGTCGTTCGAGCTGCAGCCCGTAGCGATCATGAGCACTGTTGCAGCAGCTGCAAGCAGTTGATAGCGGCGGGCTCGTTGCGGTTGAAGCGTGGCTCGTCGCGGAGCTGCGTTCAGCTGAGACCACGACGAGCTAGAAGTAACGAGGCGCATGTGCTTCTCCGGGTAG
>DORQ01000233.1:0-185 GCA_003514205.1 Acidimicrobiaceae bacterium | reverse complement strand
CGGGTAGAGTGAGTCGGATGGCTGGGAGCACGACGCAACAGAGCTCAGATGAGCCACGCACCCCGCTATCGCAATTTGTGGGTCGTGCAGCAGAGGTCGAGCACCTTCAGCAGTTCATTGCCCAGGCCCAACGCGGCGGAGCAAATACGCTCCTGATAGAAGGCGAGCCCGGCATCGGCAAGACC
>DORQ01000308.1:2979-6487 GCA_003514205.1 Acidimicrobiaceae bacterium | reverse complement strand
CTCGCGGCATCGTTCGACGGCGCCGGTAGTGCGCTCCCGGCTACAGATCGCGCCATTCTGACCCGAACCCAGAGCAGCACAACAAGAAGCAGGGCAGAAAGCCCGAAGAAGACTCCCCAAATCACAGAGCTCGATGATACAGCAATCATGGTGGCGTGGCACCGATGCCTCGCGAATGCAACTCCATCCCAGACATCCGCCAAACTATGTCGGCTGGGAGGCAATAGCGCAAATATGACGCCTCACGACTGAGAGGGGGTCGGGGCTAACGACTGCGGAGACCGGTACAAAACCGTCATGTGAATAGACATTCCTGCCGACCGGAAGGTTGCTTCTTGCGATTCCACAGCGGGAAACGCCATACGATCAAGGGGCACCATCGACACTAATAGGCTGTTGCTTGGCGCGCACTGAGCGAACGTTGAGGAGGGCATGGGTGGCCCACTCTCCCTCGCTCGCGACTGATGAGCGGGGACCTCGCCAGGTCTTCCGCTGCGGCCCGCGATGGAGAGAGGGTCGGGCCTATCTACTCGCTGAATGAACCGGATCCTGTCAACCGGATACTCGCACGAGCGCTGCTCGCACCAATCGGTCACCACATTTGTAGCCGGGGCGTAGGATTTCGGCCACGATTTCCTGCTCGCCGTGCTGCCCCGGGGTGTAGTCGACAGCTTCGTGAATGGTCGGATCGAACGGAACACCTGCTTCGTTGATTCGACTCCCACCGTGTCGCTCAACTACTCCCAAAAGGTCATTGAAGGTTGACTCCTGGTCGTGTTCTCCGCGAGCCATCGCCAACTCGCATACATCGAGCGCAGGCAGCAGTCCGAGAATGATGCCGAACGAGGTCGCTTCACCCAGCGATGGGGTGCCCTTGATGGAGTGGGCCTCAACGCGCCGCTGCTGGCCAGTTTGCGCAATCGCCTTCGCCCGCATCCGGTGCAGCTCATCCCCCGACAAACAGACTTGAGAAGTGGCATTCACGCTTTGCGAGACACCTTCCGCTCCGACGTTTACTGCGACATTCAAAATGCCATTTGCGTCGAGATCGAAGGTAACCTCAACACTGGTTTCGCCATCGAGGTTTGTCGGTAGGCGAGCGAGCGGAACCGCGGCAAGCGTCTGGTTGTATCTCGCAAATGCCCGGTCGCCTTCCAACACCACCACTTCCGAAGCCCCATGGAAGTCAGAAAGCAGAAAAGATTTGGTGGTGCGGTGAGGCAACGTGGCGTTGCGCTCGATGAGTTTGGTCATCACACCGCCTTTTGTCTCGATGCCAAGCGAATGTCCCGTAACGTCGAGCAACAAAATGTCCTTCGCACTGCCCTTCAGCACCGCAGCTTGGATGGCGGCACCCTTGGCCACGGCCCCTTCGAGAAAGGACGCCTCATGAGGCACCTTGCCAGTGGTCGTGCGAAGAAGCTCTTCCACGGCTGGCATTCGGGTCGACCCGCCGATCATGAGCACTTGGTCAAGGTTGGACATGGAGAGACCACTGTCTTTGACCACCTGCTCAACGGGGTGTTTGCACCGCTCCAGGAGGTTGAATGTGAGTTCGTGGAATTTGGCCCGAGTGAGAATCTCGTCAAGGTGAAGCGGGCCAGACTCAGAAACAGCGATCGAGGCAAGCCTGATCTGAGCTTGGTGGGCGTCTGAAAGGTTGATCTTGGCCTTCTCAGCGGCTTCCCGAAGACGTTCGATCGCCGTGAAGTCCTCTGACATATCGATCCCGTGTGTGCCTTTGAACATGGCAATCATCCACTCCATGATGCAATGATCCCATTCGCCGCCACCGAGTTCGAGGTCACCATCGACAGCTTTCACCTCGAAGACGCCATCACCGATCTCGACCACCGCGACGCTCAAACTTCCGCCGCCGAGATCGACGACGAGAACCGTCTGTCCAGGGTCGTGAAACTCTGCGAATTCCACACCGACAGCTAAGGCCGCTAGTACCGGTTCGCTAATGATTCGTAGTACCTCGAGCCCGGCAATCATTCCGGCCTCTTCTACTGCAGTCCTTTGCGCGGAGTTGAAGCTCGCAGGAACAGCGATTAACGCTTGATGTACTGGTTCGCCCAGGTAGGCCTCAGCATCATGCTTGAGTTCGATCAGCACTCTCGCAGCCACTTCTTGAGAGACGTATACGGCTCCGTCTATGCCAGTTGACCAATTCGTGCCCAAATGGCGCTTTGTCGATCGAAGAGTGCGATCCGGGTTAGTGATTGCCTGGCGTTCGGCGGCTTCGCCAATCACCACCTGACCATCGGAAGCAAATGAAACCACAGATGGTGTCGAACACGAACCCGCAGGGTTAGGAATCAAAACGGGCTTGCCCGCCTCCAGCACAGCCGCGACCGACCGAGTCGTTCCAAGATCAATCCCTATCGCCTTACTCATCTTGTCCCCTTAGCGGTCCAAATCAATCTATCCCAACCTCCCAAACCACCCTCACTCGAAAACAAGCGAAACCCCCGATTTCTCGGGGGTTTCGTCAGTGCTCCGGGGGTGGTGCTCGAAACCACGACATTCTGATTAACAGTCAGACGCTCTGCCAGCTGAGCTACCCCGGAAAGGGTGTATAAATCGCGCTGCAAGACCAGGGGCCTCCTCAGCGCTCAGACAGATTAGCAGCGCTCGGCAGCGCTGCGAATTCTTTGCGGGATTCTCCCGAAATCCGGGGGCGATTCTCCCCGAATTCGGGATGAATCAGCTATTCCGAGTCGAGATAGTCCCGCAGTCGTTGGCTGCGATGGGGGTGACGAAGCTTGGCGAGGGTCTTCGATTCGATCTGGCGAATCCGCTCTCGTGTCACTCCGAACTCCTTGCCGACCTCTTCAAGCGTTTTCGCTTGGCCATCTTCAAGACCGAAGCGCAACCGAACCACTTGACGTTCACGCTCGTTGAGTTCACCAAGTGCCTCAAACAACGCTTGGCCAAGCATCCGCTGCGCAGCGGCATCAGCAGGAGCGATCGCCTGCGCGTCCTCAATGAAGTCCGACAGCATCGAGTCGTCCTCTTCGCCAACGGGAGAATCCAACGACAGTGGGTCTTGGCCGATCAGGAGGATGTCGCGAACACGATGGGGCGGCATGCCGGCCTTCGCCGCCAGTTCCTCAATCGTTGGTTCCCGCTCAAGTTCTTGCATGAGTTGGCGCTGGTGACGATGCACCTTGTTCATCGACTCCACCATATGAACAGGAATTCGAATGGTGCGTGCCTGATCCGCGATCGCTCTCGTGACCGCCTGGCGAATCCACCAGGTGGCATAGGTAGAGAACTTGAAACCCTTGGTGTAGTCGAACTTCTCAACGGCTCGCATGAGTCCGAGGTTGCCCTCCTGCACCAGGTCCAAGATGGCGAGGCCTCGACCGAGATAGCGCTTTGCGATCGATACCACCAAGCGCAGGTTCGCTTGGGTGAGCTCACGCTTCGCGAGTTCACCGTCGCGCACGAGTCGTTGCAGCTTGCGGCGCTCAGACACATCTGGAACAACACCCGAGGCCGC
>DORQ01000308.1:1590-2777 GCA_003514205.1 Acidimicrobiaceae bacterium | reverse complement strand
GGGCCAGTTAGCAATGCCACCTGACCGATCTCTCGGAGGTACATGCGCATCGGATCCGAAGAGCCTCCCGAGCCCTGCAAGCCAGGGAAGGAGATTGGTTTGCCAGCGTCTCGTCGATGCGACCGCATTGCACCTCGCGAGGCGGCCTCATCCTCATCAGCGGAGTCGTCGAGATCTGCGGCATTCGCGATCATTCCCGCCTCAACCTCAGCGGGCATCTCGTGTTCATCATTCGGAATAGCAGTGGCGCTGGACAAGAGCACGCCAAGCGATCCGTCACCCACCTCGATCGTGTCATCGATGGTGATCTGATGCGGAGCGAAGAACTCTCGAACCTCGTCAACAACATCGCCAGTGATCTCGACGCCGAGAACCGACAGCACGTCATCGAGATGCAGAACACCTGACTTCTTGCCTCGGTCTAACAGATCACGAAGATCTTGTTCGGGTACGCTCTCGAAGAGCACCGCGCCACGTCCTTTAGCGAAATTGGGTTCCATCGCAGCTCGGTCAGAGAGAGAAAGCACACTCATTCGAACTCCGATGCATGTTCTGGTAGCCAGGCTAGCAACTGATCTAACGATTCCATCGTTGGTTCATCGTCACGAAGGTCGTCGAGCCTGAGCTTTAACCACCCAATTACTGGCGCATAGTCGAGTGGGTCCGCTGCTTTCCGTGCTTGAAGCTCGAATGAAGCCATCGCCCGCCGTGTCGCCTCGGAGGTCAAACGGATCAACACATCCAATGGTTCTGCACCGCTTTCCTCAACAACGAGCCGTGCGAGTAACTCGTGAGTCGCCTCAGATGCCGCCTCCAATGCAGAGGACACATGCTCGTGAGCAGTGAGAAGCTCAAAGCCCTCCCTGCACCGAGGATCGGCGAACAGCACTGCACCATTGGCTGGAATTCCGGTGACCTGTTGATTGAGCATCATCCGCAAGGCCTCCATCTCAGAACCCTCTCTCGGCTGCGCCACAGGTCGCGAACGCGAAGTGGCTGTTGTGGCTCGGGTGGGTTGACCTCTGCCACCCCGGTTCTCGCCGGGCCAACTGTCGCTTGACTCAGACTGGTCCAACTCGGGAGGAGGTGCCCCATCCTCCCATGGCCCTGGGTCGCCATCGCTGTCACGGCCCTCGTGGTTTCGGGCAGCATTACCATCACGATGGCTGTCACGACTGCTGTCACGA
>DORQ01000308.1:0-1445 GCA_003514205.1 Acidimicrobiaceae bacterium | reverse complement strand
TGCTGTCACGACCCTCGGACTTCCCGGACCGGTTGCCAGTGTGCTTGGCGGATCGAGCCTCCCGCTCCAGCCCAGCCGCAATTCGTTGCAGTTCCTCCCGAATTCGTTGCTCGTCAACCCGGCAGAACCCAGCGATCTCCATCACGTACTGATCCCGCACCAATGAACTCGGATGTTCCGCGACGACTGCCAATGCTGCCGAGGCGGCACGAGCCCTCCCCTCAGGTGTGGCGAGGTTCGCTGACTTCAGCACCCTCGACACCCGGAAACCCAAAATCGGTGTCGCTTGCTCCACTGCTTCGACCAATGCTGCTGGATTGGTTCGACTCAGCTCGTCGGGATCGGTGGCAGCATCCAATGCGAGGACGGAGATCTCCACCTCATGACGTGCTTCCCATTCGAAGACTCGATCCGATGCCCGTTGACCTGCCTCGTCGCCGTCGTAGGCCAACACGATTCGTCGAGTGAACCGTTTCAACGACTTGATGTGATCCTCAGTCATGGCCGTTCCACACGTTGCAACGGCCCGGGGAATACCAGCGCGCACGAAGCCGATCACATCGGTATAGCCCTCGCAGACCACCACCTCATTGGACCTCACGATGTCGGATTTCGCCCAGTTCAACCCATACAGCGTCGAGCTCTTCTTGTAGAGCGCATTTTCTCGGGAGTTTTGGTACTTCGGCCCGTCGGTATCGGGCAGTTTCCTACCTCCGAATGCCACGGGGCGCCCTTGGTCGTCATAGATGGGGAACAGGATCCGGGCTCGAAAGAAGTCTTGTTGCTTTCCCGCTCGATTCACGAACCCGAGCCCACAATCGGTGAGCACGTCTGCGGGCAACCTCACGTGCTTGCTGAGCTCATCCCAACGATCCGGAGCCCAACCGATCTGGAATTTCTCCACAAGCTCTCGATCGAACCCGCGTGTCCGCAGGTAGCGCCGCGCCGCGCCAGCATCGCGATGATTCAGCAGCCGATCGTGATACCACAGCACCGCCTTTGCCATGGCTTCCTGAAGCAGACGAGATCGGCGTCGCTGCTGGCCTTCGTCCCGATCGGTGTAGGTCAGCCCAATGCCCGCCTTCGCCGCAAGCCACTCCACCGCGCCCACAAAGTCGAGATGTTCGATCTCTCGAACGAAGGTGATCACATCGCCCGAGACACGGCACCCGAAGCAGTAATACACGCCCTCGGTTGGGTTGACCGAGAATGAGGGCGACTTCTCGTTGTGGAACGGACAGATTCCGCTCCATCGCTGGCCCACTTTGCGCAGCTGGGTATGTTGGGAAATCACCGCCACAATGTCTGAGGCCGCTCGAACCCGAGCTACGTCTTCGTCCTGAATTCCCACTAGCCGACCTGCCCAATCACCCAAGCACCGCGTGGCAGGCCGCAAGCCGAGCCGCGGGAACCTGGTTAGGCGAGACCGAAATCGCATCCATCTT
>DORQ01000293.1:14158-17295 GCA_003514205.1 Acidimicrobiaceae bacterium | reverse complement strand
ACCGCCTAGGGAAACAACTCACGCGTGACAGATGTCACGACGCTTGGTACAGTCCCAACAAGGAAGCCTCCGGGCATCCAGCACTTCCGGTCCACAGCCCTTGGCTCGCCAAGCCTGCGCCGACCGTAAGGCCGTGTGAGCAGTTCGGGGGGTCTGCTCACACGGCTCTTTTCGTTTTCGATCGAACTGCCTCATGCCAACTGGGCCGATTCATCGCAGGACGTGGCAAACTAGCGCCGTGACTACGATCAAGACCTCTTCGGCCGAAGCCTTCCTGGTTGTCGACCTACCCGAAGCTCCGGACGCACTCGGCACCTTGCGATGCGCGAAGAAGATCCTCCAGGACGGAGCGAAAAACCTCGCCCGGGTGACCACCTACTCCGCCGCTGCGTATGGACTGAAGATCTCCGGTGCATCAGGCGGGATCAACGCCGAAGGCGACCAGGTTGCTGAGGCCGTCGCTGGAGCCGTGGCCGAACTGAGCGCACAACCATCACTTCCGCGGCTTCACCTGTCAGCAGGAAAGGGGCTCTCCCCTACCGACGTTGCTTCGCTCGCCGGCCTCCACCCGTTGGACAACGAGGCTGCGCTCACGAGTGGCCTTCTCGGCGCACTCGACTCGCTCTGCGCCTTGCTCGAGTCCACCGGATCGACCTCCCCAATCACCATCGGCCTCGAGCGACAGCTCGGAGGTCCGGGGAGTTGCTCCTCCGACGCGATTCAAGCGGCGTGTAGCGACAGGGACGTCACCATTGCGGTTGGGGCGTTGGCAGAGCTTATCGAGGAGCCCACTGACATCCTCATCCTTGGCTCCAAACCAAGCCTTGTTGATCACCAACTGGCAGCCTCGTTGAACACACGGGCGGTACTGGCCTCCGGACCGCTGGCACTCACAACAAAAGCGCTCGCCACCCTCACCACGGCCGGCTGTGTCATCGTTCCGGATTTCCTGAGCCTCGGCGGCCCACTCCTTGGCTTCGCTGCCGAGCGAGATGGTCAGCCTGTCGATCTCAACGCCATTCGAGCGACCACCGCAGCAGCGGTCAGCAGCGCCTTGCCCCACCCCGGTGGATGCTTCCTCGGTGCCGCACGTGCAGCCGAGGAATTCATGGCCACTTGGGTGACCTCGATGCCATTCGGACGTCCGCTCCCATAGCGAGTTCCGTCACAACTAGTCCTGTCACACCGAGTTCCACCACCGCATGAGGAGTTCCAACCCAATGCAAGATCGCAGTTCCGAACCGCTCCCAACCCAGCTCCATCCGCTTCCTAGCCAACCTGCTGGCAGGGCATGGCCCACGCTCACCTGGGCCACGGGGCCACAGCTCACTGGGGACCCCGATCGACTCGACGATGTGCTGTCACGCGCCTTTCGCGTCAATCCAAACTCCGAATTGGCGTTGAGTTTGGCGTTCGTGGCCGTGCAGGGAGGACGAATCGTCGCTGAGCGCTACGGCCCGGGTACGACTGCAAGTTCCACCTGCATCTCCTGGTCCACTGCAAAATCAATCACCCAGGTCGCGCTCGGCCTCGCCCTCAAAGACGGGCTGATTGACCTGGATGCACCAGCCCCGGTGCCGCAATGGTCCGATCCGGAAGACCCGCGCCACGCCATCACGATTCGAAATCTTTTGGCCATGCGTTCGGGCCTCGAGTTCAACGAGGACTACGTAGACGCTGGCAGCTCACACTGCCTCGAGATGCTCTTTGGCGAAGGCGCCCAAGACATGGCGGCCTACGCCGCAGGTCAACCGCTCATCGCCCCCATCGATTCGGAGTTCAACTACGCCTCTGGGACCACGGTCATCCTGAGCCGGATTCTCACCGACGCTCTGGGGGGCCAAGAATCCTGTGCCAGATACCTTCAAGAACGGCTCTTTGACCCTCTTGGAATGAGCACCGCCGAGCCGAAGTATGACCCCGCCGGAACCTTCGTGGGCAGCTCCTATGTGTACGCAACTGCCAGAGACTTTGCACGGTTTGGGCTGTTCGCACTTCGCGGCGGAATCTGGCAGGACGAGGCGCTCCTTCCCCCGGGCTGGATCGACGATGGTCGACGACCGCTCAGCTACGACCCCTCGAACGACCACTACTACGGCGAACACTGGTGGAGCCCTGGGGACCGTTTCGGAACCTTCCAGGCACGAGGCTACGAGGGCCAAGTGATTGCGGCGGTGCCCGCCCTTGACCTCGTGGTGGTTCGCCTCGGCAAGAGCCCAATAGAGCATGCTCCAGCGCTGCGGACGTTCTTCGAAGACGTCCTCGAATGCTTCGTTGAGGACACGAGCGAATCGGAACCTGCGTCATCAGGACGTGAATCAGTTGAGGTGAAGAACACATGAGTCGACCCGAGCAGTTCACCATCGCGGCCAGTACCTCCGTCGAGGAAGAACGCCTTCACCGAAAGCAGCGTTTGGCTGCCGGTTTCAGGTTGTTTGGCCGTTTCGGCTTCGAGGAGGGCGTCGCAGGGCATATCACCGCGAGAGATCCGGAGCGGACCGACTGCTTTTGGGTCAACCCCTTTGGCATGAGTTTCAAGCAGATCCGCACCTCCGACCTGCTGTTGGTCCACCACAGTGGAGAAGTCGTCGAGGGCGTCTGGCCCGTGAACGCTGCTGCGTTTGCTATTCACTCCGCAGTCCATGCGGCTCGACCCGACGTGGTCGGAGCCGCGCATTCGCATTCCAAGTTCGGGCGTGCCTTCTCCACGCTCGGGCGTCCCCTTGAACCGCTCACCCAAGACTCCTGCGCCTTCTTCGAAGACCATGCAGTCTTTGCTGATTTCACCGGAGTCGTGAATGACCCGGCCGAAGGCCGAAGGATCGCTGAAGCGCTCGGGCCATTCAAGGCAGCCATCCTTCAGAATCATGGTCTCCTCACAGTTGGCACCAGCGTGGAATCCGCGGTGTGGTGGTTCATCACCATGGAGCGAACCTGCGAGGTGGAGCTACTCGCACGTGCGGCCGGGTCGCCAATCGTTATCGACCCCGATACTGCCGAGCTCACCTACAACCAGGTCGGCACCGAGATTGCGGGAGCATTCCAATTTCATCCGCTGTGGAATTGGATCATCAGCCAGGAACCGGATCTGCTCGACTAGCGCACGTCCGAGTTATCGATCCGCCCACAGTTTCGAT
>DORQ01000293.1:12050-14049 GCA_003514205.1 Acidimicrobiaceae bacterium | reverse complement strand
TTCGATCCACCGCAGTTTCGATCCGCCCACAGTATCGATCCACCACAGTTTCGATCCGCCGCAGAAGGCCAGACGCTGCTACGGTTCCTCGAACAACTCAAGCTCATGATCGCAGGCGGGAGAGCTCGACGCTGTGGCTGGTTCGCCAGTGACAGCGCCGGCACCGAAGGAGCAACCCCCCGGAAACTCTCAGGTTCCCGAACCGCCAGCGGGAGGCACATCTGGAAAGCAGTCCGGCAGTTTGTCTGGCTCACCGAAGGGGAAAGCCCAGGTGCTTCGGCACATGGGTGAAGCTCTCAGGTTCACTGACAGAGGGGAATCACGAGGAGGCCACCATGGCCAGTGCTTCACCATCCGCTGAGAATCAACTAGGTCTGAGCAAGCTCTATGACAACAGCGCGCTGGGCGCCCATGCGCCCGCAGGCAACGCCGTTGGCGAGCAGGAGGAACGCTTCACCGCTCGCCATCTGGGGCCGAGAAGCGACCAAGTGGTCCAGATGCTCGCCTCGCTCGGTGTCGACTCCCTCGAGGAGTTGATTGCTCAGGTCGTGCCGGCTGGAATCCGCTCAACAACTCCCCTCGCGTTGCCTGAGGCACGTTCCGAGGCCGAAACGCTCGAGGCGCTCACCGAGTACGCCAACCAGAACCGCGTGATGACCCAGATGATCGGGTGTGGGTACTACGACACCCACACGCCGACCGTCATTCTTCGCAACATCATGGAAAACCCAGCCTGGTATACCGCCTACACCCCGTATCAGCCCGAGATCAGCCAAGGACGCCTGGAGGCCCTCGTCAACTTCCAGACCATGGTCTGCGATCTCACCGGGTTGGAGATCGCGAATTCCTCAATGCTTGATGAGGCAACTGCTGCCGCTGAAGCAATGATGATGGCCAGGCGAGCGACGAAGTCTGCGTCGAACACGTTTCTTGTGGATTCTGGTTGTAACCCACAGACAGTCGATGTGGTCAGGACTCGAGCCGAACCACTGGGTATTGAGGTGGTCCTCAGTGCCCCCGATGCCAGCTGGCCCGACCAGGACTGCTTCGGCGCACTGCTCTCATACCCATCGAGCACCGGAGCCGTTCTCGACCACCGCGCACTCGTCGAGCAACTTAACCTGGCCAAGGTCTTCGTCGTCGTGGTTGCCGATCTGTTGGCACTGTGCGTCCTCGACGCTCCGGGCGCGTGGGGAGCCGACGCCGTTGTGGGCTCGGCTCAACGATTTGGCGTGCCACTCGGGTTCGGGGGACCTCATGCAGGGTTCCTTGCCACCAAAGAGGCTCACAAGCGTTCCATGCCGGGTCGCCTCGTGGGCGTTTCCGTTGATGCACATGGGCGAGCTGCCTACCGACTTGCGCTGCAAACCAGAGAGCAACACATCCGCAGAGAGAAGGCAACATCAAACATCTGCACAGCACAGGTGCTTCTCGCGGTCATGGCCTCGATGTATGCGGTGTATCACGGCCCCAACGGTCTCCGTGATATCGCAACACGAACACATTCCCGTGCAGCCGCGCTTGCTGCGGGGTGCCGACGACTCGGACTCACCGTGTGCAATGACTACTTCTTCGACACCGTGTTGCTCTCCACCGGCGGAAGGTCCGCCGCGTTGTGTGCAGCTGCTGCCGAGGCTGGGATCAACATCCGCGTACTCGACGAGGATCAGATCGCAATCAGTTGCGACGAGACAACGACCGCTGCCGATCTTTCGACTCTCCTGACGGCCTTTGGCGCTACGGAGGATCTTGAGGTGGGTGCAGCACCAAGTGCGATTCCGGACTCCCTGCGACGCAGTTCCGAGTTCTTGACCCACCCAATTTTCAACACTCATCACAGTGAAACTGAGCTGCTGCGCTACCTGCGCCGTCTCGCCGACAAAGACATTGCGCTGGACCGGGCAATGATCCCACTCGGGAGCTGCACCATGAAGCTCAACGCAACCACCGAAATGATCCCGGTTACTCTTCCCGGATTCGGCTCAATCCACCCATTTGC
>DORQ01000293.1:6358-11784 GCA_003514205.1 Acidimicrobiaceae bacterium | reverse complement strand
TTGGCCATTGCGGCATATCACGAATCTCGTGGGGAACAACGCGACGTGTGCCTGATCCCGGCCTCGGCTCACGGAACCAATGCAGCTTCGGCAGTCATGGTTGGCATGCGGGTTGTAGTTGTGGCCTGCGATACAGCAGGAAACGTCGATCTTGAGGACCTGTCAGCCAAGGCCAACAAGCACAGTGCCGAACTGGCAGCATTGATGATTACCTATCCCTCCACTCACGGGGTCTTCGAGGAAGCGATCGTGGAGATTTGTGAAGTCATTCACTCCCATGGGGGCCAGGTCTACCTGGATGGCGCGAACATGAACGCCCTCGTCGGACTGGCAAAGCCTGGGCTCATTGGCTCCGACGTGAGCCACCTCAACCTTCACAAAACCTTCTGCATTCCACATGGCGGCGGCGGACCTGGAGTTGGCCCAATCGGAGTGAAATCGCATCTTGCCCCATTCCTCCCTGGCCACAGCGTGGTCCAATGCTCCGCCGCGGATTCGCCCCTCGGTGCCGTTTCGGCAGCGCCCTGGGGTTCTGCCTCGATCCTGCCGATCTCGTGGGCCTATATCGCCCTCATGGGCCCTGATGGCCTGACCGAGGCCACTCGATGTGCAATTCTCAGCGCAAATTACTTGGCGACTCGCCTCAGCACCCACTTCCCCATTCTCTACACCGGAGCGAATGGTCGTGTGGCGCACGAATGCATCATCGACATCCGACCGCTAGAGAAGGCGACCGGCATCTCGGCGGAGGACATCGCAAAGCGGTTGATCGACTACGGCTTCCACGCGCCAACGATGTCGTTCCCAGTGGCTGGCACGCTCATGATTGAACCAACGGAATCCGAGCCATTGGCCGAACTCGATCGATTCTGCGATGCAATGGCAGCGATCCGAGCCGAGATCGATCAGGTTGCAGCAGGCGTCTGGACTGCAGAGGAAAGCCCACTACGAGGCGCACCTCACCCAGCCGCAGACGTCACCGCTAACGAATGGACCCGTCCATACTCCCGTGAGACCGCGGCGTACCCCATTGCCTCGCTCCGCCAGAACAAGTACTGGCCCCCCGTCAGCCGCATCGACAATTCTTACGGTGACAGAAACTTGGTGTGTTCTTGTCCGCCCCCGGAGGCCTTTGCGTCAGAATGATGGGGTGACCTTCACTCCCCCGCCTGCGCCCTCACCAGTGCCAGCGCATCGTTCGCTGCCGACACGAACTGCAGCCGCTGCCAGCGTGATCGCGACTGCCTCAAGCCTCGCAGTCGGAGCTCTCGTAGCAACACTGAGTGACGGTAGTTCCCCAATGGCGATCGTCGGACGTCGAGTGGTTGACAACGTCCCCCGATGGCTCAAGGAATTCGCGATCTCAGCGTTTGGGACCGCTGACAAGGTGGTCCTCGGTCTCTGCATGTTCGCTGTGATTGCCGGGCTGGGAGCGCTACTCATCAAGAGAAATAGCCATCGGCCCGCCGTTCTGCTCGGGGCAGTTACCGCCTTCGTAGCGATTGGTGTACTGATTGCGCTCACTGGCAAGGACCCCCAGTTCGGCGATGTTCTCGGTTGCCTGGGCGCTGGGGTGGCTGCCGGAGCCTTCCTGTTGTGGTTCACCAAGGAGGCTCCTCAACAATCAGACACTCCAGTGTTTTCTGTCGCTCCGACGCCGATGCCCACACCTCGGAGGTGGGACTCCGGCGTTGATCGTCGCTCCTTCTTCGTGAAGGCCGGGGCCATCTCCGCAGCAGGGGTCGCTGCAGCAGCAGTGAATTCGAGCATTGAACGCTCAAGCACCTCGACCGCTCGTGCACGGGTCGGGCGCGGCCTTCCGCAGCTGATTCCCGGTACCGCTGATGGTCCTCCGGTGCTGCCCGGATCAGCCTCCATCGGTAACGGCGTCGAACCGTTTATCACCCCCATTGACCGTTGGTACCGGATCGACACCGTCCCCTTCGGCGCACCACGAGTTGACGTCGATACGTGGCGCCTGAACATCACCGGAAGGGTAGATTCTGAGCTCTCACTCTCCTACCAGGACCTCCTCGACCGTCACATCGTCGAACGAGTGATGACGCTCTGTTGCGTGTCCAATGAGGTGGGAGGCGACCTCATCTCCACTGCGGTGTTTCTCGGTGTGCCGCTGGCGGAACTTCTTGAGGAGGCAGGATTGGCCCCCGGAGCTGAACAGGTTGCGATGACCTCCCATGACGGTTGGACCTGCGGATTCCCAACCGAACTCGCCCTTGATGGTCGAGATGCTTTGGTTGCGCTCGGCATGAACGGTGAGCCTCTGCCAGTAGACCACGGCTTCCCGGCGAGAATCGTGGTCCCGGGATTGTATGGCTATGTCTCGGCCACCAAGTGGGTCACGGAGATCGCGCTGACAGGGTGGGATGACTTCGACGGCTATTGGATGGACAAAGGATGGTCGAAAGAAGGCCCCATCAAGACCCAGTCTCGAATAGATGTCCCTCGGGAATCGGAGGTTCCGCCGGGTGATGTTGTGATCGCAGGTGTCGCGTGGTCCCAGCATCGTGGTATTTCCGGTGTCGAGATCAGCATCGATGACGGGCCCTGGATGAAGACCTCGTTATCCACCGAGGTCACTGTCGACGCGTGGCGACAGTGGAGCTACGTCTGGAAGGATGCGGCCCCAGGCGAGCACGAGGTTCGCGTCCGAGCAACCGACAAGACGGGCGCTACTCAAACCGAGCAACGACGGCCAGTGGCCCCCGATGGTGCCACCGGCTGGCATAGTCGGCGGTTTCGGGTCTCCGGCTAGATCGTGGTTCCTAGCAAACGGCCAAGAGCGAACGTCACGATGAGTGCCACAGCACTTCCCGCAACAACTCGAGCCGCTCCGACTACCAGACTTGCGCCGGCAAGACGGGCGCCGATGGCCCCAAGAAGTCCAAGCGCGATCAAGCTGACCAGCGCAATGACCCAGATCTGACCCGCGAGTCCTGCGATCACCGCAATCGCCGCGCCGATCGAGAATGAAATCGCAGCCGAGCCTGCTGCCTGCAAGGGCCGTGCCTGATTTGAATCTGTGATGCCAAGCTCGTCACGCAGGTGCGTTCCGAGCGAGTCGGCCTCTGTCAGGGCGACCGCTACCTCGTGCGCCAACGTTGCGTTCAACCCGCGTCGTTGATAGATCGAGGTGAGCTCCTGCAATTCCTCCTCCGGAAAGTGCTCAAGCTCATGTTCCTCTTTGGCCCGATCGGCGCGTTCGGTATCCCGCTGAGTGCTGACCGAGATGTATTCGCCAACTGCCATTGACAGGGCCCCCGCAGCGAGAGCTGCAACACCCGTCGCGACTACCACCCCTGTGCTGGTTTTCGCTGCAGCGATACCCACCATGAGGGAGGCAGTCGACACGATTCCGTCATTGGCTCCCAATACTGCGGCGCGCAACCAGCCGCTTCGGTGGGCCGTATGGCGTTCAAGCCCGTGGGGAAGTCTGCTCATGCCGACAGGCTAGTTCATATGATTCTCCATCTATCCCTGACCCGATCTGATAGGTACCCTCAAGGCATGAGACACTGTTAGCTGTACCGAGTCACAATTTCTCAGATCGAATCCACACGAATCTCGCAGCTTCGGAGCCGCACCGCATGACCACTTGCCCACATCCTCGTCACGGGCGTATCCGCACCCTGGCGCTCACGACCGCCCTCGGCGTGTTCGCCGCATCTTCCCTCGTTGGCTGCGCATCAAGCCAGGAGGCTGCGGACAACACGCTCGATCCGAAGAACCCACCGCAGTGGCTCATCGATGCCGCTCGAATGGCTCGTGAGGAAAAGGCTCGGATGACGGCCACAACTGAGCCTGAGGATGGTTCGACATCCTCGAAATCGAGTCCCGCAGCCGCCACCGGCGGAGTTCTGGGACGGCTGACTGCGCTTGGACTCACTCCCGATCAGGCCAGCTGTGTCCTCGGCGCAATCGAGTCTGATCCCGCCCTGGCTGATCTCTCAGCGGGCCTCTTCGGCCCAAATGCGGTGCAGCCCACCGAAGGACAAACTGCGGCGCTTCTTGCTGCCGTCTCGCCTTGTGTGGACCCTGCGGTTCTGCTGTCGTTATTCAGTGGTTCCGGTGGGGGCAGCCTTCCTCTCGGCGACTACACCGCTGCGTTACAACAAGCGAAAGACATCGTTGCTTCTGGCCAGCAGGCACTTGAGGTCGCCCAGCTTGCGGCGGGCAAACTCGGCCCCGAGGCCGTAGCGAATTTGCAGGCCCTTCTCACCGCCGCCTCTGCAGCAGGCGCGGCACAGGCCACCCAGGCGCTCACAGGTATCAACCTGGCCAGTCTCGACCTTGCGAAACTCAATCCTGAGCAGCTTGCTGTTCTCATCGCTGCGGTGCTTCGCGGCATGAGCGATCCACAGCGCCAAGAGCTACTCAAACTCGGCAACCTCAACCTGGCGCTGTTCCCAGGAGGGGCCGATCTCTCCTCGATGACACCCGAGCAAGTCGGAACGCTGCTGTTATTGATCTCACCCATCCTGGCATCCACGGTCAGTAGTTCGCCGACTGGACCACCGCCAGGAGTTGATCCAGGCCAGATTTATCTGCCGCCGGGAACAGACTTGAGCAACATCAATCCTCTGCTGTTCGCAAAGAAGTCCGACATTGTTGCTGAGCTCATGAAATCAGGGCTGCCCGAGGCTACTGCCGGATGCTTGTTCGAACGGCTGCGACTCTTGTCGACCACCACCCTTGCAGCAATCTTCTCCTCCACCCCAAGCGAGGCAGCTCAGGCTGAAGTCGGCCTGATCGTGATCAGCTGCATCTTCTCTCCCGTCTGAGCAGGCCAGTCACACGACTGGCGCCGCTTCACCATCGACAGGCTCGACCTGAGAAGCGACCGCGCTCCGGGACCGCTATGAGCGGCGTCGCGACATCCGTGCCACAACCGAGGAGAACGTCTCGACGAGCAGGACGAGGTCTAGCGTCAACGACCAATTCTCGACGTAGAACAGGTCGAGGCGTTTGTAGGCGCTAAAGGACGGGTTGTCTCGTGCCTCGACCTGCCACAGCCCGGTAACCCCAGGAGGAACACTCAGGCGGGCCAATAACTCGTCATCGAACTTCGCAACCTCAGTTGCAAGTGCAGGACGCGGCCCCACCAAGCTCATCGTGCCGTTCAACACGTTGAACAATTGGGGGACCTCATCGAAGCTCGTCGACTCAAGAATCCTGCCAACCTTGGTGCGGCGTGGGTCTCGCTCGAGTTTGAAGAGCACACTATCTCGCTGGTTTCCGAGCTTCTCAAGCACCTCATCGAGCTTTGCTTCAGCGTCAGGCACCATGGTGCGCAACTTGAAGACGGTGAACTGCTTGCCGTGCCTTCCGACCCGCGATTGGCGGAAGAACACCGGACCACCATCGTTCAGCTTGATGGCGATCGCTGCGGCCAACAGTGCCGGAGACAA
>DORQ01000293.1:1747-6170 GCA_003514205.1 Acidimicrobiaceae bacterium | reverse complement strand
GATCGAGACAACGTGGCTCGCTCAAGGTAGAACAGTGGCTCGTGGGCCAACGGGAGCACTCTGATTCTGCGATGGTCGATCCCGCGAAGCCCACTTGAGAGTTGGACGTGAACCTCATGACGCAGCATCTCTCGCGTCACCTTGTTCAGTGAATCCGGATCCAACGCGCTCGCAGCAATCAATACGCCGTTTCCATGCGTTGCGACAACTGCTTCGAGGGTTCCCTCGACTCCGCCGAGATACGGGGCGTCGAACCCCAGCGACTGGTGTTCGGCAGCGTCTCCCACCACCCCGGCGACTACGAGCCCGAGCTCGGGATGGGTTTGGAGGAGTTGCATCAGGCCCAGCGCTTCATCGTTGGTGCCAACGAGAATGATGGGTCGGAGGAATTGTCCACTTGCACGTCCAGCGCGAATCCATGATCCGTACATTCCACGCAGGAGTGACAGCATCAGCAGCGAGCCGCAGGCTCCTAGAACAAGTCGCAAGGTTGGCACCTGCATCGACGCAAGATCGGCGATGATTGCTCCAGCGAGACCTCCCGCTGCGGCAGAGCGGGCCAAGAGCGTCAACTCAATCGAGCGAACGCTGCAGACCCGTGCAAGGTAGAGGCGCTGGAACACGATCGCGATCCACTGACTGGCCGCAGCTACGCAGAACACCCCAACAATTTGCGAGGTCGGCGGTCGGTTTGGGCCATATGCGGACAGCCCGCCCGTGAGTGCGGCCACCGTCCACGGAACTACGAGGGCGATGATGTCGAGCGTGATGAGCCGGCGACGAAGGAACCCGTGGCTGTGGCTGTGACGAACTGAGCCCAGCGGGCCATCGAGGTGCAGAACGGGAAGCTTGAGGATGTCAGCGCCTCGGAGCGGGTTCTCCGTTCCGGTCCCAGACGCGCTCGGTGTATCAGCTGCCTTACCCGTCTCTGTTACAGCAATGCCGTCGCGATCCACGTACTCAGTCCTCAAATTCCATCATTCGCCGCCATGGAGAAGGCACCCTCACAACCACTTTCAGTTCACCCAGGTGAACGTCAGAGTTGCTCTTCCAGAGGCCAGCCGCCATTTCTCAATGTACCTGCATATGAGCTGAAGAAAAGCGAAAGTTCAAAGTAGTTCTACCTAATTTCGATGCATCTACACACATATCAATGATTCACGGTGTCTCGCCGTTACGGTGACGTGAGTCACGTAGCAAGACCTCCTGCGCGACGGTCGCAACATGGGTACCGGCTTGGTCGAAAACATGCCCAAGCGTCAGGCCCCTTCCGCCCACAAATCGGTGACAGGTGAAATCGTGAAGCAGCCATTGGTCGGCCTGAACGGCCTGATGGAACCAAATTGTGTGGTCAAGGCTGGCCGTAAAGAGCACCTGATAGCGCACCTCCTCCGGCTCAGCTCCAACTGGATGGGCTCGCACCGCAGCGTCAGTTGGCAGATCATCTGACATATACGCAAGGGCAGCGGCCTGAACCACCGGCCCGCCGAGCACTGGCTCAGTTGTCCGAAGCCAGGCAGCCGCCCGCCCCGCTCCAGTTCGCGTCGTTCCCTCAAGCTCCGAGGGGGGAAGAAATGCCCGCTCAAAGGTTGGCGACCACTGGTCAACGGTGAGATTCGAGATTCGATCAGCGTTTCCGCCGGTCTGGATCGTTTGACGATCCACGGATTCCTCCGGACGCTGAAATGACGCCTCAAGATTCAAGATCGCGCCCACCGCTTGTCGAGCAACCACCCGACGAGTGGCAAATGATCGCCCATTCCGAATCCGGTCGACCTCATATCGAACAGGCTCGTCTTGGTCCCCTCGTCGAATGAAGTAGGCGCGCAACGAGTGCACAGCCAACTCCTCGTCCACTGTTTGAGCGGCAGCGAGAAGGCCTTGGGCCACGATCTGGCCGCCATACAGGCCACCCCAGGGGTACTTGGGGCCGGCTCCAACCACCACATCCAGCCCATGCGGCTCGAGGCGGAATATTTCTTCGAGTTTCATAGGTACACCTCAGCGGGCGCTACCGGCTACGGGGGGAATCTACTTCGGGTTGCGCGCGTGAAGGATGAATTCTGTTCGATTTCGCCGGCGAAGTCGATTCCAGTAGACAATCGAGAACCCGGGCCAGTTGTTGGTGATCTTTCCAGACTCGTTCTTGTACCAACTGTGACAGGATTCGGCCCAGACAGTCTTCTCTGTGAGGGCTCCGATCTTGGAGTTGAACTGATCCATCACGTCGGGACGTACCTCGACTGCGCCGATCCCGTCGCAGACCATGTCCTCAATCAGCCCCATGATGTAGCGCGTTTGAGCCTCGATCATGAACAAGATGGAGTTGTGGCCAAGGTTCGTATTGGGTCCGTAGATGATGAACAGGTTAGGAAACCCAGCCACGGCGAGACCTAGGTAGGCCTCCGCACCTGCCGACCACACATCATTGAGGGTGACGCCACGGCGCCCAACAAAGCTCATTGGCGCCAGAAACTCAGTGCTCTCAAACCCCGTACCGAGCAAGAGCACATCCGCGGGAATGACGGTGCCGTCGGCGCACCGAACATCGGTCTCGGTGACTTCGACAATCGGAGCCAGTTGCACTGTCACGTTTGGCCGGAGCAGGGTCTTGTAGTAGTCGTTCGAGATCAGAATCCGTTTGCAGCCAAGGGGATAATCCGGCACGACAGCCGCCGCAGGAAGTTTCTCGGAAATCAAGGGTTGGAGACGCGAGACGATCGTTTCGTTCAGGCGCCGGGTCAGCGGCGATTCTCGCCGAACTAGGGCAAAGCGAAGTTCGAGACCCCAATAGATCCACCATCGGTACAGGCGCCCAAGCGCTGGAAATCTTCGAACACGAGCGAGTTCAGTCGAAGTGAACGCTCGATCGTTCTTTGGAAGTACCCAGTTGGCGCTTCGTTGGAAAACGACCAACGACTCTGCCTGCTCAGCCACAGGCGGGATGAACTGCAACGCGCTTGCCCCATTGCCGATGACGCCGACCCGTTTTCCGGCGAGGTCAACTGAATCGTCCCACCGCGCAGAGTGCATCACTGGGGCTGTGCGTTCGGCCAGCCCAGGAATAGATGGGATCGCGGGCCGACTGAGCTGACCAACAGCGTTGATCACAATGTCGAAATCCTCAGATCTGACACTGCCCTCACGAAGGTCCTTCAGATTCACCGTCCAGCAGAGACGGTCCTGATCCCACGTGGCGCCGAGCACCTCAGTTTCCAAGTGGACGTGCTCGCTGAGGTCGAAGTGCGCGGCGAAGGTTTCGAAGTACTCGAGAATTTCCGGCTGTGTTGGATACTTCCGCGACCAATGAGCTTGAGGGCCAAATGAGAAGGAGTACAGGTACGCAGGCACATCGCAGGCAGCGCCCGGATAGTGGTTGTCAAACCAGGTTCCACCGACTTGGGTGCCCTTCTCAAAGAGGGCAACTGTCGACAAGCCAGCGGATTTCAGCCTCGCAGCCATCGCCAGGCCGCCGGGACCAGCACCGACAATGGCAATGGAAGGAGCGCCTGCCCCATTCGCGAGGGCAGCCTTCATTCGACTCACCCCGGCTGCGCGCCCGGTATCTGACAGGAGTCGTGCGAACTCGGATTCCTTGAACCGTCGGCTGAGTCTCATCGCTACAGCAGCGCAGAAAGATTCTGGGTTGCGGCCTCGGGTGAAATCCGTTTCCATTCGCCGATACCGTCGTACTTTCGAATGACTTTGGCAGGCGAGCCAGCACAGACCGAGAAGGAAGGCAGATCGCGGTTCACCACTGAACCCGCTCCAACCACCACGTGTTCGCCGATCGTCACGCCCGGCAGTACGACCACGTGATGACCGAGCCAGCTTCCCTGACCAATGCGGATTGGGTTTTCTGGCTGATTCTGTTGCGAGATCGGTATGTCGAGTCGCTCGTACCCGTGATTCATGTCAGTGAGGTGAACGTGCTGGCCGGTCCACACATCGTCGCCGATCTCGATCAGTCGATGACCAATCACACTGCTTCCACGCCCAATGAGGCAACGGTCTCCAATTGAGACAACTCGATCTGGAAGGCCAACATGGCCTGGACCCCAACCAGCTGACAACACGACATGACTCGAAATCAGCGTGTTCGCACCGAGGTGGATTGATTCGACGTTCACTAATCCGTCATTTGGAAAGCAGATCACGCTGCCGTCGCCGAACGAGCCAAAGCGCTGCGCCTCGGGCGACATGGGTCCGATCGCCGCAAGCTGTTTGGCATGGTTCCAGCCCCAACGCACAAGGGCACCGCCATGTTGTTGAGCAGCTGCGCGTACCCGGGTCTTCAGGCCCGCCGGCAGTGGATCCCGATGAATCATCCCCAGACCATATCGCCCCCCGGCTCAGCGAAAGAAGCCGGACCCCTTGAGGAGGACACTGCTACTGCCGATAGGCACCTATGCCAACGAGAGGC
>DORQ01000293.1:0-1523 GCA_003514205.1 Acidimicrobiaceae bacterium | reverse complement strand
GTGGATTTCCGCTGGGATGAGGACTGGGATCCACGATGGACGCCGAGAATCCCCGAGTTTGCTGCAGTTGCCAATGCCGTCTCGCTCTTAATGCCCACCGTGGAGCCCTCAGTCGCTCGGGCGGTGAGCGCATGCTCGGCGAACTGCGAGGAGGGGTTGCACACACAAGCCGACTGGTGGGTACGACAGGAACTACAGCACAGTCGCCAACATCGCCGCCTCAACCTTCGCCTTCTCGAGAACTACCCACTCCTGCGGTTCGTGCAACGCTTCGCCACCAGGGTGTACCGCTGGGTCGACTCGCGTTCGGTAGATTTCCGGATTTCCTTCGCCGCCGGCTCAGAGGCGGTGGCGTACTCCTGTGCGCGTTGGACCGAAGCGCACCTCAGCCTGCTTGACGGTGCCGACCTCCACACCCGCCAGGCTTTTCTGTGGCACTTGGCCGAGGAAGTGGAGCACAAGAATGTGGCCTTTGATGTCTGGCAGTCGCAACGACGTTCCAGGTTCAGATTGGCCGTCGCAACCGCACTTGCGATGCTCATCCTTGCGGGATTCACCACGTTGGGATTCTTCACGATTCTGGCCACCGACCGCCAGGTGCTCCGGCCCCGTGTGTGGCTCAACCTGACCCGTTGGACCTTCAGCTACATCATCAACGAGTTGCCCAACATTGCGAGTTCGGCACTGCCGGGCCATCACCCGTCCCAGTTTGTAGATCCGCTGTTCTTCGAGACCGTGCTCGATTCATGGGACATGCAGCCGGCTGACCTGCCGTGAGTTGAGGAATCGCAGTCTCAACAACACCACTATCGAGCAGGTCAACAACACAATGAAGTAGCTCAACAATGCGGCATCGCCCAACGCGAGTCCGTACACTCCCCAAGTTGTCGCGTCGAGCACCGACAGCCACCACGTCGCCGGAGTCAACCCGCTCAGATCCTCCTCTTGGAGAGCCTTGCGCACTTGGGGCCCCTGCGTAACAAGCACTCCTGCGGCGAGTCCAACTGCGAGGGCGCCGCCCAACCACAATCCTGTGAGCAGCAGAGCCCAGGTTGCGGCCCACCCCAGATCAGACATGGTGGTCTTGCGAGCAAGAAGGCCAACGGTGATCAGTGATGGCACCAGTGCGGCAAGGGAGACAATCCACACAACGGGCTGGTGCTCCTCAAGTCCCCGGATCAGCCACGCAACTGCAGCAATAGTTGCGTTCAGCGCTGCGAGCGGAGATACCCCAGCGGTGTCGCGCGTGCGAAACAACTGAACCGGTTGAGGGATGAGTCGAGTCAGGAAGATGCCGCTTGCGATGAGACCGAGGAGTGTCGTCACGAGTCAGGCGCTGGTTGAGATCTGGGAGGTCGGGGAAGGAACCCTGAGGTTCGGGCGACATAGGCTTCATAGCCGGGCCGTCGTTTGCGGAGGGAAGCTTCAAGCAGTGGAACCCCGGAGACTCGGGTGAGCAGCAGCGTCATGATCAGCGGGCTCACAACTGTCCAGAGACCACGACCTGATGGGGCTGCCACCAG
>DORQ01000099.1:3871-4032 GCA_003514205.1 Acidimicrobiaceae bacterium | reverse complement strand
AGGGCGTCCAAGCCGATCTTGAGTTCCTGAAACTCAACGTTGTCCGACTCGCATGCGGCCTTTTCTTCATCCTTGATTGGCCGGGATGCATTGGCGATGTCCGCTTCGCCGGCGCAGAATTTCTTGAATCCGTCGCCCGTTCCTGGGCCTTCCACGTCGGG
>DORQ01000099.1:3185-3653 GCA_003514205.1 Acidimicrobiaceae bacterium | reverse complement strand
CCGGTCAGCTCTTCGACGGGTTCATCGGAGGCGTCGGTCTTGGAGTCGCTTCCACAGGCGCTGACGGTGAGCGCCAGTGCCAGCGGAGCGGCGAGGAAGAGCTTGCTTCGTGTGTGGCGAAATGTGATCAAGGGGGGATCTCCTTGGTTGGGAAACTGGCTGCCAGACTTTTGTTGGCAGAGCCGAAACTAGGAAGTGGTCATGTCCGGCGCGGGACGACAAGGTGAACAGCAAGTGAACTGGTGGGGAAGGTTGCGGTTCTCGGATTCTTACCGAAAATCCTGCGGCCTGCTCCTTGGAACACTGACGGCCTCGATTTCTCTAGATAACGCCGGCTTCGTGGTAGAGCAGCACGGGGAATCAGGCGGCTTTTCGGGCGCGGCCGGCGTACATGAATCCAGTGATCTTCGGTCCAGCGATCTGGAACGTCGAGAGCTGAGTGATCTCAAGGCCTGCCAACTCGATCAT
>DORQ01000099.1:1849-3063 GCA_003514205.1 Acidimicrobiaceae bacterium | reverse complement strand
GTTCGATGATCTCGAGTGAGATGACAACCGCCTGCGATCTTCTTCTGCAGTGGTTCGAATCTGGCCTGCCGGGCTGCAACGGCTGGGCTCGTTGAGTGCCCATGCTCGAGAAAGAAGAGCTCGCCCCCGGGTCTGAGCACTCGTCTGATCTCACTCAACGCGAGGCCCATATCGGGGATGGTGCACAGGGTCCAAGTCGATGCCACGTTGTCCACACTGTTGTCCTCGAGGGGCACGTGCTGGCCGTCGAGACCGATGAATTCCACCGGGAGTTTGGTGGCTCCAAGCCGTTTCGTTGCGAGTCGGCGAGCTGCAACAGCAGGATCGATGGCGAGTAACTCGGTCACGCTGGAGGGGTAGTACGGGAGGTTGGTTCCGGAGCCAAAACCCACCTCGAGAACCCTTCCTGAAATGCCTTCGAGGGCACGCTCGCGAAGCTTGCCCATCTTTGCATTTCCGAGCATGAGATCGATCATGCGAGGTAGCACTCGGTCCTCGTAGAAGGTCATGGCATCATCCTCGCAGCCAGTAGGTCCGTGAGGCGAAATTAATGTGGTACATTAAATCTCATCATTAGACCGAGAGGAAAGAACATGGAATTCGGCTTGTTTCTCAATGGGTACTTGCCCGGCCCGGCAGCTCACAACCCAGATGCTGAGCACACCATGCTCACCCGCGAAATTCAGTATTCGATTCACGCTGATGGCTTCAATTGGAAATACGTGTGGTTTGGCGAGCACCACGCGCTCACGGAGTATTCGCATATGTCGGCCCCTGAGGTGGTGTTTGGATATGTCGCCGCGAAGACCGAGCGCATCCACATGGGCTCGGCAATCATGAATCTCTCTCCGCCTGTCAACCAGCCCACACGAAATGCCGAGCGAGTGGCGATGCTCGACCATGTCACCGAAGGCCGATATGAGTGGGGCACAGGTCGAGGCGCAGGAAGTCACGAAATGGCGACCTTCGATCTGCTCACCTCGGAAACGAAGGCCATGTGGGACGAGTGCGCTCCCGAAATCCTCCGGATGTTCGAGCAACGTGACTACACCTTTGAGGGCGAGTACTTCCGGGTCGAGAAGCCACACAACATCCTTCCGAAACCCTACGGTGTCGGCCACCCACCGATGTGGGTTGGCTGTGGAAATCCAGGCACATTCACCAAAGCCGGAGAGCTTGGAATCGGCGCGATCGCCTTCAACTTCGAACCGATC
>DORQ01000099.1:1443-1733 GCA_003514205.1 Acidimicrobiaceae bacterium | reverse complement strand
ATCGCCTTCAACTTCGAACCGATCTACAACCTCAAGGGCCGAATCGAAGCCTACAAGGAAGGCATTGCGAACTGCGTCGAGCCGATGGGGCAGTTCGTGAACAACAACGTCATGATGACCAATGCCGTGGTGTGTCTCGAGGATCGAGATCGAGCTCGAGCAATTGCGATGTCGAGTGGCCGCGGCTATCTCAACACCATGGTGAACATGTATCACGACACCATGCCTCCGCAGCCACACGCGGTCGTGTGGCCCAATGCCCCGTTCCAGATCCAGGACGAAGCGTTGCT
>DORQ01000099.1:972-1283 GCA_003514205.1 Acidimicrobiaceae bacterium | reverse complement strand
GAGGCGGGCTATCTCCTCTGTGGCAACCCCGAGGAAGTGAACGAACAGATTGCGAAGTATCAGGAAGTCGGCTGTGACCAACTGGTTTTCGGTCTTCCCAATGAAGGCTTTGAACATGACGAGGTACTCGAGATGATCGAACTCTTCGGAACCCATGTCATTCCCAACTTCGACACAGATCCAATTCACTCCACCACGAGGTTCCGCGCCGAAGCGAAGCGCAAGTACCCAGATTTTGCGAACCCGCTGCCGGAGAACCTCGATGTCACCGTCATTCCAACAAATGCACTCATCCCATTGAGCTCGTGAAC
>DORQ01000099.1:357-823 GCA_003514205.1 Acidimicrobiaceae bacterium | reverse complement strand
TCCTCGGCCAGCGGCGTTCGGGAGTGGCGCGGTGAGTTCTCGCTCCACAGCCGAACGCCTGCTGGACGAGGCGGAGCGCCTCTTTGCGTTGCAGGGCATCGCAGCAACTACAACGGTCGATATCACCAATGCTGCCGAGCAGCGCAACTCCTCAGCGGTGAGTTATCACTTCGGATCTCGCGAAGGTCTCCTACTCGCTGTCCTGGCACGCCGAGGAGGACCAGTTGACGCGGCGCGGACGGCGCACCGCGGACGACTCGGCGATGATCCCTCCACCCCGGAGCTCGTTGCCTGCCTCGTCGTGCCATATGCCGATCTGCTCCACACGCCACACGGGAGGTCATACCTGCAAATTGTGGCGCAGCTCCGCGGGAAGTTCGCAGTCTGGCGACGAGAGTCCGATGAGGCCACCGCCCATGGGCTTCTCGGAGTGCTTGATGAGATCGAGTCCCGTCCCGAAGCTCAC
>DORQ01000099.1:0-239 GCA_003514205.1 Acidimicrobiaceae bacterium | reverse complement strand
AGTCCCGTCCCGAAGCTCACGCGGCGATCCGTAGCGAACGGACGGTGTCGCTCATCATGCTGCTGACCTCCAGCACGGCAGACCGTGCACGCCAGATCGATCGCGGACGTGCGCCAGCATTGGCTCACGACGGGTATGTAGCCAACCTTGTTGCGATGGGCGCTGCGCTGATCGGCGCCTAGCTGGCAGTATGGCTGCCACCTAGGTCGTGAGCGCTTGGGTGAGACGTGGGACAGGCA
>DORQ01000340.1:5557-7119 GCA_003514205.1 Acidimicrobiaceae bacterium | reverse complement strand
CCCGCTCCCGGGTCTACCCGAACAGCGTACGAGCCCGCAGGCAAACCGTTGAACTCATAGTTGCCAGAAGCGTCGGTCACAACTGTCCACAGGACAACATCGTCGGTTGTTCCGAGCACACCATCGGCCCCTGGCCCAACGAGTGACACGTTGATTCCGCTCACGCCCAACTCTGCTCCTGATTGGATCCCGTCAGCGTTCTCGTCCAGCCAGACCCGGTCACCAATGAGGCCTGGGTTCGCTGTACTGAAGAACCCGGCGTCGACTGACGAGACAACCACACCAGCAGGGTTCGTCGAGCCAACATCGAGGTCCACAACAGCTGACCGGCCGGTGCGCCGATCCGCATCAGAATCCACGTTCGGATCAAATCCCGCACCTGGCACCTGCGAACTCCAAGTGAATACCAAGTCGTCATGAGCGCTCAGCCCAGCATTCAACGCGAAGACCACCTGGTAATTGCCGTCTGCCAGATTGCTGAACAAATACTTCCCGTTGGAATCAGTCACAGTGGTGTCCACGGTGACATCATCCACAGTGGCAAACACACCATCGGGACCAGGAGTTACCAGCGAAACGTTGACCCCGACCACACCTGGTTCAGTCGAATCCTGGACACCATCCCGATCCGAATCAAGCCACGCGACATCGCCAACCGAGTTGGGCGCGTCGCTCCACAAACCGGCATCGACGTCAGTTCGGTTTTCACCAGCAGACAACGTGAACGAGGCAGTTGTGCCACTCAAACGGTTCACGTCAGAGTCCTCACTCTCAGCACCAGGGCCAGAACCCAGATCCATCCAGGTGAACACCATCCCAGACGGCGCCACAACCTGAACCCGGTACTCGCCAACAGGCAACCCTGTGAACCCATACGCACCTAAGGAATCGGTCGTAGTGACCTGCAACACCACATCATCGGAAGTGCCAAACACAGCATCAGCGCCACCACCAACAAGGCGGACCTCGACACCCGCACTACCCACCTCACCAGATCCCGATTGCACACCGTCATGGTTGACATCAAGCCACACCCGATCACCAACTGAAGCAGGATCAGCAACCTGCACAAACCCCGCATCCACCGTCCGGTCAGATTGACCCGCGGCCAGTGTCACAACCCCAGAGGTCAAATCAACCCGAGAGATATCAGAGTCCGCGCCATCCGAACTCCCCTGATCTTGCCAAGTCGGAACCAGACCGACATGGCTTGGGTTGCCCGAATCGAGCACAAACCGCACTCGATACGCACCGGCAGGCAAACCAGCAAACACATACTCACCAGATGAGCCAGAAGTAGCAACCGCCAACACCTGACCCGCGGAACCCAGAAGTTCCACGCGAACGCCTGCCACACCAGGTTCACCCGAATCCTGGACCCCATCAGCGTCAAGGTCCAACCACACGCGATCACCCAACAACGCCGGGTCAACCAGTTCAATAAACCCGGCGTCAATGCTGGTATCTACAACACCCGCACCCGAGACCCCAGCCGAATCAAGGTTCACTTCTGCAGTCCGAAGCGATACCCGATCAGCATTCGAATCCACCGCAGTATCAGA
>DORQ01000340.1:0-5170 GCA_003514205.1 Acidimicrobiaceae bacterium | reverse complement strand
ATTCACCGCATCACTTGCGTTCAAGAACCCTGCGTCAATGGACAGGTCTCGCTCGCCAGCGTTCAACGTGATTGTCTCCGTCAGGCCAGTGCCACGGTCGAGATTGGAATCAAGATCGGAGTCAGTTCCTTGGTTCGACCAAGTTGAGACGAATCCAGCTGCAACAAACCGAACTCGATAGTCGCCTGGGGGGAGTTCATCAACGAGGTATGCACCCGCCGAGTCAGTTTCTACCGACTGAAGGACCGCATCGTCGGCTGTCCCAAAGTTGCCGTCCGGGCCAGGCCCGAGGAGATCCACGACCACACCACCAAGCGCTGTGTCGCCAGAGCTTTGGATTCCGTCGGCGTCGACATCCACCCAGGTGTAGTCGCCGAGGGCGGCTGGGTCCGGAACCGAGATGTATCCAGCATCAACGGTGAGGTCCTCTCGATTGCTCGAACCGAGTGTGATCACACCCGATCGACCAGTAACTCGGTTCGCATTCGAGTCCGTCGACTGGTCGCCGCCTTGGCCCTGCCAGGTTGCGGCAAGCCCATCGTGGGCGGAGTTGCCAGCATCCAGCGAGAACCGAACCTGATAGTCGCCATCAGGAAGTCGAGTGAACCGGTAGTCGCCTCCGGCATCGGTGCGAGCTGATTGAATCGCAAGATCGTCGCTTGTGCCGAAGACACCATCGGAGCCCGCGATCAGCAACTCAACGAGCACGCCGCCAAGACCAGGTTCACCCGAAGACTGGATCCCATCGAAGTTGCTGTCGAGCCAGGTCCGATCGCCAAGCGAGTTGATTGCACTTGGCTCGGAGAAGAAGCCTGCATCCACAGTCCGGTCGTTCTCGCCTGGCGAGAGTGAGACTGTTGGCGTCTCGAGCACGTCGCGATCGATGTCGGAGTCAATCGCGTCGTCGGATCCGGTGTGCTCCCAGGTTGGAACAAGCAGTGCATGCGCCGACACGAGCGGGTCCAACGCAAACTGAACGGTGTAGTCACCGGCCGGGAGGCGGGAGAACAAGTAGGTTCCATCCGACGCAGTGGTTGTGATGGCCCGAACTACTCCTGCTGCATCGACGAGGCGAACAATGATGCCTCCGATTCCTGACTCGCCAGAATCGAGCAGTCCGTTTCGATTCGCGTCGAGCCACACGACGTCACCGAGCGATGCCGGAAGTGCGGCTGAGAAGAACCCGGAATCCACGTCGTTGTTCACAACGGCCAGAGAGTCGGTTCCACTCGAATCAAGATCAACAGGCAGAGATCGCCCACTCGTTCGTGATCCGTCAGAATCGATGGCCCCGACGGACCCTTGGCGGACCCACGTCGGCTGGAGGTTGACCTGGGCAGGTTCGGTGAGGTCGGGAGCAAACTGCGCCTGGTAGATCCCATCGGGTAGTTCGCCGAACGTCCACGACCCGGTGGAGTCAGTTCTGGTGACATCGAGAAGAAGGTCGTCAGCGGTCTCAAAGACTCCGTCGGGTCCTGCAGACAGCAGTGACACGATGAGGTTCTCAATTCCGGTCTCCGTTGGTTCTTGGATCCCATCAATGTTCGCGTCGAGCCACACATAGTCACCGAGCGCATTGATGCCACGGGGAATCAGCCCCGCATCGAGATCTGTTCGGTTCTCCCCGGCCGCCAACACCGCGGGTTCGGTGCGACCAGAGACACGATTCACGTCGGAGTCCAACTCTGAGTTCGAACCCTGACCACTCCAGGTGAAGGAGTTTCCACTTGGCAGATCAACGGCAATTTGATACGTGCCAGGCGGCAACAGATCAAAGAGATAGCTTCCCGCAACGTCGGTAGTATCGGTAGCGAGGACTTGATCATCGGCAGTTTCGAACAGGCCATCGGCTCCAGGGCCCATCAGGCGTACGACGACACCGGAGACGCCTAGCTCCGCCAAGCCTTGAATCCCGTCGCCGTTGCTATCCAACCAGACACGATCGCCAATACTTGCTGGTGCCGCTGCGGGGACAAGGCCGCCGTCGATCCGCAGATCTGTTTGGCCAGGGGCGAGGGTGACCGGGACGACGCCAGTGGCCGGGTCCACATCTGAATCAGTCGAGCTGGTTCCCTGGCCGAGGAAGGTCCAAACCGTTGCTGGACCTCGAGTGAACAGCACCTGGTAGTCACCGCCCGGAAGGTCACCAAAGCCGTACCATCCAGTCTCCGTTGCTGGCGTCGCAGGATCATCACCAGTCGCCATCGAGAGTGCTACCCAACCACTCCCCGAAACAGTTGAGACCTCACCCGTTATTGAGTTGCGGTAGAGCGGGTTGCCCACGTTGTCTCGAAGGGAGACCACGACACCGTCGCGTCCCGATTCAGAGGCATCCTGGATCCCGTTGGCGTTCGAATCGGTCCACACGTAGTTGCCAAGCGCTGCTGGTTCAAAGAAGCGCACCTTGGCAGTGTTGGCCACAGCGTCACTGACTTCACGAGCAATGACCGAGGTGTCGTTCGTCAGCCAGGTGTCGACCCAGCTTGCAGAGCCCGAGAAGTGACCAACGAGCGTGATGGCGACCGATTCTCCGGCTCCGAGCCCGGAGACCGGAACGGTGACCTCTGTGGTTGAACTCGGTCCAGAACCCGTCGCTCCGCTCACCGCTGCACCCACTCGTGGGTCCGTGGAAGTTGCCGATACGAAGGTCAATGGTTCAGGTAGGAAGTCGCGAACCTCCAGATTCGAGAGTGAACTCACCGCGGATGGATTCGTCACCGTGATGGTCCAGGTCACATCTCCACCGCCCGGAACAAACGGACGAATCTGTCGATCTGGAGTCTTGGAGATTTCCAGGGCGTGGGTGCGAAGCGTCGCCTTGGCATCATCGGTATCGACCATGCCAGGGCTGGCTGGCGGATAGGGAACGCCGGGTGATTGGAAGGCCGTGGCAGTCGCGACGTTGGTCACATCGAGTTCAGACCCGGGCAATGGGGTCGCCCGATACGAAATCATCGCAGTTGCCCCCACTGCAAGCGTGCCAAGGCTCCAGCTCAGGGTTTCCGCTCCTCCAGTCGAGGTAGCGGTCGGCGGGCCGGCGGTCCAACCAGTCCCAGTCGTCGAACCGGCCTGGAAGCTCCAGTTCGCCGGCAACACATCCACGAGGTTCACCACTGGTGCCGGTGCAGAACCCGTGTTTCGTACTCGTATGCACCAGTCAACTGGCGTGCCGATGCTTGCAACTGCGGTCTCCGCAACGCAGCCAACGCCATTCCATTTGTCGATGTCGATCCGGGGTGCCGCGAGGGGTGTCGTTGTCGACACTGGCGGGAGATCAGTCAGCACTCGATCTCCTGGCAAGGGCTGCAATCGTGAGTATGAGCGCACCTCGGCGATTCGAGCTGAGTTGACGGCCTGGAACACCCCGTCGGCAGCGAAGCTGTCCTTTACCTGTGCGGTGTAGCGGAAGGTCACAGATTGGCCGGCGAGAATCGAAGGAATGAAGTACTCCATTTCAGGGTCAGCTGCAGTCCAACCATCTACGACTGAGGCAACAACAGCACTGCCGGGTATCCAAATTGGCGCAGCAGGCACAATGCTCTCTAGCGCGGAATTGGGGGTGTCGAGCACTCGAACGTTGAATGCAGTTACCGAATTGGGATGCGCAGCGTTGGTGATCTTGACGTCGTAGGTGATCGAATTCGGTGCCCCAGTAGGCACCGCGGAAGGAACCGCTGTCTTGGTGATACTCAGGTTGGGGTCCCGCATGGTGTGCACGAGGGTTCGGATCGCCGAGGGCCAGAGCCACGGGGAGGGGTCGGGAATGGTCGCCATCGGGCCGGGAGGAACGGTATTCACCTGATTCGAGAACCCCTGCACTTGGTTGACCAACGCAGTGCCTGTTGGAACCTTCGCCCCAGACACAAAGGCGTCCTTGTTACGCACCCGATATGGCAGGGAGTAGGAGGCACCGCTTGGCCCACCGTTCGTGTCTCCAAACCACCACGCGATTGTTGTGGTGCCATCCGGGTTACTCCGTGGAGGGAGTGTCTGGATTTGAGAAACTGGCGTCACGCAGGTCGCCGCGCAGGTAGGCGCTAGATAGTCCACGAAGGCCAACCCGTTGGGCAGCGTATCCACATACAGCAGGTCGTAATGCAAGGCCCACGGCGCAACAGCCATGGAAATCCGATCGGTATTCACGAAGTTCACCGGCGCCGGTTCAGCTCCAGACTGCAAGGTCTTCGCCGGAAGTGGTGGTGCTGTTGGAGTCACGACCCGGATGAGGCCAGAGTCGGTGAGAACGACATTGTTCCACTCCGCAACGGTGGCCGACACGTTGTTGGTATACACCGTCGCGTTTCTCTCACCCACCACGAAGGTCATCGGAATGGTTACCGTCACGGTTTCGCCAGGTGCAATTGACGCAAACCGGTATTGCATGGTCGCCGTAGTTGGACTGCTCGTCGTGTCGCAAGCAATCTCCGCCCCGCCAGTGCCGCCTGCGAAGACGGCAGTCCCGCAGGTGTAGCCCTTCGACAGCGGTGCCGTGAAGCCTCCGGGTACCGAGATGTTGAGCGTGTCGTCGATGGTGTAATTGGTGAGCGGCACCGACAGATTGTTGGTAACTCTTACGGTATAGCTCGATGTCGATCCATCGGCGGCTGACTCATTGTCTGGCGTCTTCTCCATAGAGACCGGCACGTCCACCGGGGCGGCCATTGCGTAGTCCTTCACAATGGTCGGGCCAGCGAACTTCGTGTTGGCGCTGACACGAAGGTTGTTCTGCATCAAATAGGGCGTGGCGGAGCGATCGTCAGGATCGCAGTCCATCACCGATGCAGTTGGGACGGCTTTGAAGAAGATCTTGACCCAGTTCTTCGAGTCGAGGCCGCCCTGCGGAAGGTTCTTGGAGGTATTAGTGGGCGCTGTCTCATCGATGCCATACAGCTTTCGCCCATCCATGTACCGGTAGTCCCACAGCTCGCGCATCGCAGGGTTGGCCTGATCGAATGACCACGAGACCTTCGGTCCGTTCGGAGAATACGTCGCTGGCGCGCAGGCACTCGCAGTGCCGGCAGTGACGGTGGCATCGCGAAGTGGAATGCGGGAGTACGACGGCGTAACGCCGACCTCAGATGCCAGGGTTTTGCTCACTGTCGCGGGGGTTGGATTACCAGCCGCGTCTCGTCGGTAACGGGGGTCTCCCCAGCTCAGAAACCACTCTCCA
>DORQ01000339.1 GCA_003514205.1 Acidimicrobiaceae bacterium | reverse complement strand
AAAGCGCCCGCGAAGGCCCCAGCCAAAGCAGCAGCCAAGGCCCCAGCGAAAGCGCCCGCGAAGGCCCCAGCCAAAGCAGCAGCAAAAGCACCGTCTCGTGCGGCCGCTCAAAACTCGCTATCCTCCGGGTCGGCCAAATCGACCCCGAAGGGTGCCCCCTCAGTGAAACCAAAAGCTCCGGCGAAGACGGCGAGCGGTGCCGCTGGCTCGCCAGCCAAAGCACCAATCCCACAGTCCACTCCGCGCAGCAATTCAGTTCTTGGTAGTCGTGGGTTGGGGCTTGGAAAGCCAACCGGCCCTCCATTGACCAAGTCCCCCTACGATAAGAAGTTCCTTGACTCACAACGTGAGCTGCTTCTGAAGGAACGCGAGCGCTACACCCGACAATCCACAGCCTTGTTGGCTGAGGCAGAGTCCCTGACCGCTGATCGCGAACCGGGTGACGTTCAATTCGATGAGGAATCTGGAGAAGGCGACACCCTCGCTGTTGAACGCGAGCGAGATCTCGCCTTGAGCGCTCAGGCGCTTGCAGAGGTTGAAGAGATCGATGCCGCACTCGAACGCATTGATGCCGGCACCTACGGAATTTGTCGTGCCTCGCAGCAGGCGATTCCCAAGGAGCGTTTGAAGGCGATTCCGTGGGCGACCGAGCGAGTCGAATACAAGGTGGGCGGTTTCGGCCGACTCTGACCCAGCCAAGGTTGCTTCTGGGTGGGCGATAGTTGCTTCCTGAACTGCAGCGCTATGCTGTCCGCATGGAGCCCTCACAAGATCAGTCGGAGCGCGTCCGAACACCCGATGTATCTCGGACCGTTCTGCTCTTTTCTTCAGCGGCCGCGGTGGTGTTACTTGCGGATCAGGGATCCAAAGCATGGGCAGCCAGTTCGCTCTCCACCTGTGCTGGTCAAGTTGCGCCGCGAACCTTTGATCTCTGTTTGGCGTTCAATCAGGGAATGGCATTCAGCCTTGGCCGAGGTGCGGGGCCCTTGATTTCCTTGGTGGCCGTCGGAATTGTGATTGCCCTCGCACTCGCGAGCCGAAAGGTTTCCTCGGTTGGTCAGGTGCTGATGGGCATCGTCGCTGGCGGGGCTATTGGCAACGTGATTGATCGTGCCCTTCGAGAACCAATTGCTGGCGTGTCTCCTGGATTCATGAAGGGGGCCGTGGTCGACTTCTTGTACAGCTCCTTTTGGCCGACCTTCAATATCGCGGACTCGGCAATTGTGGTTGGTGGTATTGCTCTCTCAGTCCTGTTGTGGCGCATGCCAGATCCAGAGCCTGCCTCGCTGCCAAGCGTGACGGCCTCGGCATCGTCGGGTGGCCCTGATGGCGCATCGTCGACGGTGGACTCATCACCTGCTGACCAGTCGAACGCGGCTCAGAGTTCGTGATCTCCGAGGAGATCCCGTCTGCGCTGGAGGGTGAACGAATCGACCGAGTGGTCGCCATGCTCACGAGTTGCACGCGTGCCGAGTCCGCCGACGCCCTTCAACGCGGTCTTGTGACCATCGACAGCAAAGCTGTAACCAAGCCCTCACATCGCGTGCGGCTTGGCAACATCGTTGCCATCTCGGAGGATCCGCACACAGAGCCTCCTGGGCCCCAAGGCGACTCATCGGTGAAGTTCCTCGTGATTCATGAGGATGATGACATCATCGTCATCGACAAACCGGCTGGTCTCGTAGTTCACCCTGCCGCAGGGAACTTGGACACGACGCTTGTGAACGGGTTACTCGCTCGGTTCCCAGAACTCGCCGATGTGGGAGAAGTGCATCGCCCAGGAATCGTGCATCGCCTCGACCGAGGAACTTCAGGTCTGATGGTGGTGGCACGAACCAACGATGCGTACGAAGAACTTGTTGCGCAGCTCTCCAGCCATGAGGTTGATCGTCGTTACGAGGCGCTGGTCTGGGGGGCACTTGCCACCCCAGGCGGGACCATTGACGCGCCGATTGGCCGATCGCGACGAAATCCATTGCTCATGACGATCAGCCAAGACGGGCGGTTCGCTCGAACTCACTACGAACGCGTCACCGTCTATGACGATCCCGCGCCGTGTTCTTTGGTGCGATGCTCCCTGGAAACCGGCAGGACCCATCAGATTCGCGTTCACCTCCGAAGCATTGGTCACCCCGTCGTCGGCGATGACTTCTATGGGGGTGCACGACCGATGATCAAGGTCGCTCGGCCATTTCTTCATGCCAGGTATCTCGGCTTCGAGCACCCTACCTCGGGTGTTCACGTGGAGTTCGAGAGCCCTCTCGCGGCCGATCTTGCGGAGATTCTTCCCACACTTCGGGTGGCCGAGGCGCCGCCGTCCAGCGCACAACGCAGGTAGCTCACAGCTGATCTGTGGCTGTGTAGCAGCGCTCTCGACGTCTAGCCCTCGGAGGAGACGGGAGCTTGCTCCGGCCATGGTCGGTCGCCGTTGGTAATGAGCGCCAGCTGCTTCAGTGTGTAAGTCTCGAGCATGGCTCTCATGAGATCGCCAGTTTCTGCCCAGATCGCGAGCAAGACACACTGTCCCTCGTGGTCGCATGCACCGTTGGTGTGCGGAGCCCCGAAATCGCCAGCCTGAATTGGCCCGTCAACCGCGCTGATGATTTGAGCGAGCGTGATCTCTTCAGGCGAGCGAGCGAGCACATAGCCGCCGCCCACCCCGCGTTTGGATCTCACGAGGCCTGCGCCTTTGAGGGCCAGGAGGATCTGCTCAAGATACGGTTGGGGCAAACCTGTTCGCTCGGCAATGTCTCTGACCGAGGTAGGGCCTGCGCATTCGTGCAGCGTCAGCGACAGTAATGCTCTTGAGGCATAGTCGCCACGGGTCGAGACCTTCACGTTGCTCATGCTAGGGGTTCTGGGCGGTAACGTGGTCCTTCAGTGAATGATTCCTCTGTCCCCCAGTATGTTTTGCCTGACTATGCGGGTCGGTGCACCTCCAATCTCGTGCCAGCCCTGCTCGGGGATCCAGATGAGATGCCATCGTGGATTCCTGCGGGAGTTGAGGATGCATCGCAGGTGGTTTTGCTTGTCCTCGACGGCCTGGGCTGGGAACAATTCCAACAACGACTCCACCTCATGCCCGAAATGGCCAAGATGATCGGCGTGGGCATCACCACCGTTGCGCCCTCGACGACAGCAACTGCCCTCACCTCGATCACCACGGGCCTTCCCCCAGGCGAACACGGCGTCATGGGGTATCGCATGGCGGTTGAGCGAGAAGTGCTCAACGTGCTCCGGTGGACCACGCACCGAGGCGACGCCCGCCATTCCATCCCGCCAGATTCCATCTGTAACGCGGATCCATTCGAGGCACAGCGGCCACCAATCGTGGTCCGCTCCGAGTTCGAACACTCTGGGTTCAGCGGGGCGCATTTGAGAGGTGCCCGGTTCGTTGGGTACCGAATGCCCTCAACCATGGCGATAGAGGTGGCGAGACAGCTTCGGGCTGGCGAACCGTTCGTGTACGCCTACTTTGATGGAATCGACAAAGTTGCCCACGAATACGGCCTCGGGGAGCACTACGAGGCTGAGCTGGTAGCCGTGGAATGGATGGTTGAGTATCTCCTTGAGATCCTTCCACCCGGTGCGGCATTGGTAATCACCGCCGACCATGGACATATCGACGCTGCGCGGTTGATTCGCCCTCATCCGGAGGTGATGAGTGCAGTCGATTTCCAGAGTGGCGAGGCAAGGTTCCGCTGGTTGCATGCACTTCCTGGCGCCAAGACTGACCTACTCGCCGCGGCGCAGGACCATCACGCTGATTGCGCCTGGGTGCTGTCGAAAGAACAGATGATCGCCGATCACTGGTTCGGCCCACGAGTGACCGACGCTGCTGCGCGTCGACTCGGAGATGTCGCGCTCGTTCCCTTCGAACCAATCGGCTTTGATGATCCCACAGATACCGGGCCGTATGAGCTTCTTGGGCGCCATGGATCAATGACCTCTGCTGAGGTGATGGTCCCACTGCTCGTCGGGCGTCGGTAGGCTCTGTCTTCATGACAGAGGATCACACCAAAACAGAGCCTGAACGCGTCGCTCCCGACAGCATCGCGAGTGAGGAGCCCAGCGCAGAGCCAGACACTGCCGAGGCAGAGACGATCGAATCACCAGCCAAGATCATTCGGATTGGCGAGATGGTCAAGATACTTCTCGAGGAGCTGCGTAACACCACCCTCGATGAGGCGGCGCGAGACCACCTCCGTGACTTGTTCGAAAGCTCGGTCACCGAGCTGAAATCTGCGTTGCCCTCCGAGCTTCGCGAGGAGTTGTCGCGCCTGACACGGGACTTTGACGATGACACTGTGCCCTCGGAATCTCAGCTACGCGTGGCACACGGTCAGTTGGTCGGGTGGTTGCAAGGACTCTTCCACGGTATCCAGGCAACGTTGATGGCACAGCAAGTGCAGGCCCGTCAGCAGCTCGACGGGTTACGGGGCCAACTCCCTGAGTCGCACGCTTCTGGCGGCCCTGGGGGCCCTGGGCAGGGAGTCCCAGGCGGTCCCGGCTATATCTAGGCCGGTCTGTTGTGGCTTCCTCGTTCGTTCATCTCCACCAGCACACCGAATTCTCGATGCTCGACGGGGCGGCCCGCGTCCCTGACGTAGTTGCCGCGGCCGCAATCGATGGGCAGCCAGCGATAGGAATTACTGATCACGGCAACATGTACGGGGTGCTTGATTTCTACAAGGCCTGCCGAAAGACCGATATCAAGCCAATTGTGGGTTTTGAGGCCTACATGGCCCACGAATCACGTCTTGAACGCCCAGCGCGGCGCGGCAAGATGGACGATACCGGCGGTGACTCTGATGGCGGGCAGAAGCTCTACTACCACCTCACCTTGCTCGCTGAGAACAACGTTGGCTACAAGAACCTGATCCAACTCTCCAGCAGGGCATATATGGAGGGTTACTACTACAAGCCGCGACTGGATTGGGAGTTACTCGCGGAACACTCCGAGGGAGTGATCGCTACCACGGGCTGTCTCGGCGGTCACGTGCTGCAGTCGTTGATGCGCGAGGGGTACGAGGCTGCGCTTGGCAAAGCTGCCCGATTGCAGGAGATTTTCGGTCGAGACAATCTCTTCGTCGAGATTCAGGATCACGGGCTGGAGGATCAGCGCAACACCAACCCTGATTTGTTGCGAATAGCCAAGGCGATCAACGCTCCACTGCTGGCAACAAACGACAGCCACTATGTCCACCGCCACGATGCTGTGGCCCACGACGCCCTGCTGTGTGTGCAGACCGGATCGCTGATGAGCGACACCGATCGCTTCAAGTTCACCGGAGACGAGCACTATCTCAAGACCGCTGAGGAGATGCGCTACCTATTCCGCGAGGTTGAGGTCGCCTGTGACAACTCACTCTGGATAGCAGAACGAGCAGACGTTGAGATTCATTTCGGCGATGCGCTGTTGCCGAACTTCCCGTTGCCAGAAGGATTCGACAACGACTCTGACTACCTGCGTCACCTCACCTTTGAGGGGGCGAAGCTTCGTTGGGGGGACCCCCTTCCTGATTCAGTGACCGAGCGCCTTCTGTTTGAGCTCAAAGTGATTGGCGATATGGGCTTCAGCTCGTATTTCCTGATTGTGTGGGATCTCATCAAACACGCACGAGACCACGACATCAGGGTTGGGCCTGGCCGAGGTTCTGCGGCTGGATGCGCGGTTGCGTACACCCTCTGGATCACCGATCTCGACCCAATCAAATATGACCTGCTGTTCGAACGGTTTTTGAACCCCTCTCGCGTCTCGATGCCTGACATCGATATGGACTTCGACTCCCGATTCCGAGACGAGATGATCCGTTATGCGGCGGAAAAGTACGGGCGCGATCATGTGGCGCAGATTGTGACGTTCAGCCAGATCAAGGCGCGAGCTGCGGTACGAGACGCAGCGCGAGTGCTTGGGTTGCCGTACATCGTTGGTGACAAGGTCGCTAAGGCGATGCCACCGCTTGTGATGGGCCGAGATACGCCGTTGAGTGCCTGCCTCACGTTGAATCCCAAGTTCGAAGAGGGATTCAAGATGGCAGGTGAGATTCGCGACATGTACGCCACGGATCCGCAGGTCAAAGAGGTGATCGATGTTGCGAGCGGACTTGAGGGGCTCCGCCGACAAGACGGCATTCACGCTGCTGCGGTGGTGATCACCAAGGACCCGCTCACTGAGTATCTGCCCATCCAGCGCAAGCCAATCTCCGGGGCTCCTATCGAGAACGCCCCAGTGGTCACTCAATACGAGATGCATGGTGTGGAGGAGCTTGGGCTGCTCAAGATGGACTTCTTGGGGTTGCGAAACCTCGACGTCATTAGTGACACGTTGGCGCTAGTTGCATCAACTCGCGGGATCAACGTAGATATCGACAACGTGACCCTTGAGGACCCGGCGACCTTTGAGCTGCTCGGCCGCGGTGACACCATTGGCGTCTTCCAATTGGAGTCGACTCCAATGCGTGCGCTGATTCGGGCGCTCGCCCCCAACTGTTTCGAGGATATTGCTGCGCTTGTGGCCCTCTATCGGCCTGGACCGATGGGCGTCAACATGCACTACGACTACGCCGATATCAAGAATGGTCGCAAGCCCGTCGCCTATTTCCATCCTGATGCTGAGGAGGTTCTCGCAGATACCTATGGCCTGATGATCTATCAGGAATCAGTGATGCGGGTGGCCCAGAAGTTCGCCGGGTACACCCTTGCTGAGGCGGACAACCTCCGAAAGGCGTGCGGAAAGAAGATTCGCGAGATGATGGCCAAGGAGCGAGCGGGCTTCGAGGAGGGAGTCGAACGCACGGGGTACGGACGCGCACTCGGATCGGAACTGTTCGACATCATCGAGAAGTTCGCGGACTATGCCTTCAACAAGAGCCATTCCTATGGCTATGGGCTGGTGAGCTACCAGACGGCCTACTTGAAGGCGAACTTTCCAACCGAGTACTTCGCCGCACTTCTCACCAGCGTAAAGACCTCCCTGGAGAAGGCAGCTGTCTACCTCGGCGAGTGTCGGGTCATGGGCGTTGAAGTGACGGTGCCCGACGTCAACGTGTCTGGCAAAGACTTCACGCCGATCTACCGTGAGGATGCAGAGGGTGGTGCCCCGGTGCGGCAGATCTCCTTCGGTCTGTCTGCGGTGAGAAACGTCGGAGAAGGTCTCGTTGACCTCATCATCGAAGAGCGGGAATCGGGCGGCCAGTTCCAGGACTTCTTCGATTTCTGCGAACGGGTCAACATGGCGGCGCTCAACAAGCGGACGCTCGAATCACTGATCAAGGCTGGCGGCTTCGACAGCATGGGTCACCCCCGACAAGGACTGCTGACGGTCTTTGAACAGATCGTTGATTCGACAGTTGCGCGCCGAAAAGAACGCGATATGGGTGTGATGAGCCTGTTTGGCGAGGTAGCCGAGGAGCCCGGTGCTTTCAGCGAGAAGGCGAAGATTCCACAGATCGAGTTCGACAAGAAGCCACGTCTCGCGATGGAGAAAGAGATGCTTGGGCTGTATGTGTCCGACCATCCCCTCATGGGAGCGGAGCGGGCGCTTGCGAAGCGGGTGGAGTGTTCACTTGCGGATCTCGCCGAACTCGAAGACGGCGCGATGCGAACCGTGGGCGGAGTGATCACGAACCTACAGCGCAAGTACACACGCAAAGGCGACTTGATGGCGGTGTTCACCCTGGAGGATCTTCAATCCTCCGTGGAGGTCATGGTCTTTCCGAAGTCGATGGCCGAGCACGGCCACAAATTGACCGATGACGCTGTGGTGCTGATCTCCGCCCGGCTCGACATGCGAGATGATCTACCCAAGTTGATCCCTCGAACGATCGACATCTTCGAGCCGCTCGACGACCTCACGATGCCCTTGCGTATTCAGGTTTCTCCGAATCAGCTCAGCGAGGAAGTGCTGGATTCTCTCAAGCGTTTGCTCGCTGAGTTCCCCGGAACCTCTGAGGTGTTTGTGCACCTTGGGACACAACAGATCATCCGCCTCCCAGACCAGTTCGCTGTGGATGTCAACGGAGGCCTTGTCGGGGAGCTTCGTGTCTTGCTTGGCGCCGAGGCAGTTGTGGCCTAGCAGGTGGCCAGAACTTCTCCCAGTTTGCGTCGGGCATGTGTTTACCGCTGAACTAGTACCGCACGTTTTGTCGCCAACCCCACGTGAGGGAGCTCATGCCGCTCGAAGTCAGCACAAAGGACTGTGCACAGCTCTCAGAAGCCGAACTGGCCGACATCGCTACGTTGTGTAGTGAGTCGCCTTCGAGCTACGCATTGGAGCGTCTCACCGAGGAAGCAACGAAGTGGGTGTTGGTCACGCAGGTTCACGAGGGAGCGCTCCTGCGGGCATATTCGTTCGCAACCTTGGAGCGCATCGGGGGAACTCCGGCGGTGATCTTGGGTGTGGCCGGAGTGAAGCGCAACGCCAAACGTGATCTTTCGCTTCGTACGCTCATGGCTGACAACTACCGCCGTGCACTGATGGCATTCCCAGACGAGGACGTGCTGGTTGGAACTCGGATGGTAGGTGCAGACGGCTTTGAGGCATTCAAGGCGCTGGTCGATATCAATCCTCGCCCAAACCACAAGTCATCTGGCGAGGAACGTGCGTGGGGTAGGCGGCTGGCCAAGCGGTTCGGAATGGACACTGGCTACGACGACCGCAGCTTTGTCGCCCGCGGCAATGGCGAGTATCCCCTCGTCATGGACCACGAATCAGCGAAGCCTGACAAGATCGATCCCGAGGTTGCCGCATTCTTCAAGCCACTCAAGCCAAAGGGCGGGGATTGCCTCGTCGGGTTTGGGTGGATGATGGCCGAGGAACTCCTCAAGTACAACGGCTAGAGAAAGCACAACGAACGCCCCGATGGATGTTGGCGAGGCGCTCAGCCGACGTCGGAGTTGTCGAAGCTTCCTCAGTAGGCCGATTCCGGATCCAGTTCTGGAGGAGGTTCTTAGCGCGTTTCTGCGCGCCCCAAGTGCTGGGAATACCTGGGGGCAGGAGCTGCTGGTGCTGACGGGCGCCGATGTTGAGCGGTACTGGGCGGTGACGTTGCCTGAGGGAGACCGGCGGACGGCATTTCCGTGGCCCGGACTCCTCTGTGCACCTGTTCTGGTGATCCCGCTGGTCGACCCGAGCGCCTACCTTCGCCGATATGGTGCAACTGATAAGGCACATGCTGGTCTTGGGGACTCACTCGATGCGTGGCCGGTTCCGTACTGGTGGGTAGACGTCGGTGCATCCATCATGGCGGTGCTTGTTGCCGCTGCGGCCGCGGAATTGGGATCGCTGCTCTTCGGCATGTTTACGCACACAGCGTCTGTGCTGGCTGAATTCGGTGTCCCCGAGGACTACCAGGCCGCTGGGGTCATTGCGCTGGGGTATCCGTCAAGTGACGGCAACCGAGCCTCGCTCTCACTGAAGGTGCCTCGGCCCAATCTTGAGATGGTGCTGCATCACGGCCAGTGGTAGAGTTCTCCCGCTGAGAGCAGTGTCGGGGGTCCCTCAGTTAGTGAAGTTCACACACGGCGCGGGCCGTTCGAGGAGTCATCATGCAGAAGTTTTGGTCACGCGTCGCGGTGGAGCTGGGCAGGAGGGCAGGGCTGGTAGCAGTGCTTGGCCTACTCCTGACGCTCACCCTTGGATTCGGAATCACCAAGCTCACCTTTGCCACAGGGACCGATAGCTATCTGAACACCGATGACGCTGTCTACAAGGAGTCGATCCGCTACCAGAACCGCTTTGGTGGCGAGGCAAACCTGACAGTCATCACCATGGATGAGGGCCACAAGGTTGACGAGCTGACAACTAACCCACAGAACATGAAGTCGATTGCGGAGACTGCTGACAAGATCCGAGACATTCCGGGGGTGCGCGGCGTGATCACGCCGATCTCCGCGCTTGAGCTCTCCGCTGGGATTATCTCAACCGATCCCCAGGCACCGACCTTGCCGAACATCCTCAACTCAACCGGCACCAAAGCTCTGACTGAGGCCTCGAAAGCCGAGGGAATCTCAGAGGCTGATCGGAAGCTGCGCGAGGAGGACCTCGCTGCAACGACTGCTCGCGTGCTCGCGGTTCCGGAGGAGAAGCGGTTTATCGGAACCCCGGAGTGGACCAACTTCTTGCTATACAACAACCAGGGCGGCATCCGCCTCGCTCAGGAGCTGGTGTACCCAGACTCAACCCACGCCATGATCATCACTCGGATGGATGGCAACCTGAAGGTTGATCCTGCCACGTTCGCGACGAACGAAGCGGCCCGGCTCATCAAGGAAATGAAGCTGGAAAATGCATCCGTCCGCACAACGGGCGCGCCACGTCTTCTCGTGGAAATCAACGACTACCTCCGAGGTGGAATGTTGACCCTTGCCGGCATCGCCGTCGCCATCATGGTGGTGATCCTTCTGGTGCTCTTCGATGTTCGCTGGCGACTTCTGCCATTGGCAGTGGTGCTGATTGGCTGTGTTTGGGCATTCGGCGCAGCTGGGTTCCTGGGCATTCCCCTCACCCTGGTCACCGTTGCCGGGCTCCCGGTGATGTTGGGCATCGGTATCGACTATGCCATTCAGATGCACGCCCGAGTGGAGGAGGAATCGATCCTCGATCATTCCTCGCACCCAATACAGGAGACTGCTCGCAACCTGTGCCCGGCCCTGCTTGTGGTGACCTTCGACGCGGTCTTTGCCTTTGCTGCGCTGCATTGGGCCAAGGTGCCGATGCTGCGCCAGTTCGGGCTTCTCCTCGCTGTTGGTGTGGCAGTGATTTGTCTTGCCTCAATCGTCTTGCCGTTGGCTTCACTCGGAATTCGCGAGTACCACAAGCCGACACGAGGCAAGGACTTCAGCGAAGGCTTCCTCGGCCGACTCGTCGTCAAGCTGGGCTCACTTCCCCCGGCGGCAGCAATTCCGATGGCAGTGCTGTCGATTCTGGTGTTCCTCGGTGGAATCTCCGTCGAGGAGAAGCTGAAGATCCAAACTGACCCAGTGAAGTGGATCAACCCAGAGGCTGAGGTCATCAAGAACCTTCGCTATGCGGAGGCCGAAGTTGGTGGCTCCAACGAACTGGGTGTGTTCATCGAGTCCAAAGATGTGTTTACCCAGGAAGTCGTGGACTATGTCGATACCTTCACGAATCGGTATCGGACTGAACGACCAAAGGACTTCCCAGCGGCAAGCAGCATTGTGGCGATCGTCAGTGACCTGACAGTGGTTCCAGGCGCTGAGCGGGTCACTCCAAGCGCTGAGCTTGTGAAGGCTGCATTGGCTGCAGCGCCAGAGGATATTCAGTCGTCAACCTTCAATGAGAGAAATGAAGACGGAACTGAGAGCCTCAATCTTGCATTCCTGACTGGTCCATCCACCTTGGATGATTCAGCGATCACCGTTGCCGAAATGCGAGCAGACGTGAAGGGGGACCGTAAACCTCCAGAGGGGGCAACTGTGACTCCCTCAGGTTTGGTAGTGGTTGGCGTTGGTCTTTTGGAGAATCTCGAAGCAAACCGGATTCTGTTGACCTACCTCTCCATCGCGTTTGTGGCAGCGTTCTTGGCCATTCGAATGCGCAGCATCGTGCGGTCTCTGTTGTCGCTCGTGCCAGTCTTGATTGCCGTTGGTGTCGCCTCGATCCTGGCCTGGGCGTTCAAGTGGGAGTTGTCGCCAATGACTGCAGTGGGCGGACCGCTCGTGGTTGCGGCCTGTACCGAATTCACCTCATTGATCTTGTTGCGTTTCGTTGAGGAGCGAGGTCGAGGGCTCGACCCGCAAGCGGCGGTGGACGTGACTGCTGCGAGAACCGGACGAGCGTTCATCGTGTCAGCCTTGACCGCAATTTCCGGTGTAGCAGTGATCTCGTTCTCCTCGATGCCGCTGTTGCGGGACTTCGGTCGAATCGTGGGCATGAACGTGGCGGTTGCGCTGCTGAGCGCTCTCGTCGTGCTTCCGCCAATGCTGGTCTGGGCTGACAATGACAAGCGCCGATGGGTGTCCAAGGGCATGATCAAGCCTGCATTGCCCTACATCGATGTGCCCTCAACTGCTGCAGAGGCAGCAGAGCGAGCTGCAGAGAAGGCGGCTGCGAAGGCGACGGCCTGATCCCAGCGGCGCAGCAGTGCCAGC